>NZ_JBEOPU010000007.1:0-275690 GCF_040310405.1 Pseudomonas sp. E45-MNA-CIBAN-0222 | reverse complement strand
GCGGACGACGAGACTCTGAAGAAGGCCAAGATCGAAGCCGCCATGCTCAAGGCGCAGATCCGCAAGCTGGAGAAGCTTGAAGCACCGGATGACGGTCAGCAGACTGAGCTCGCCCGCCTGCGTCAGCAACTGAGCGAAGCCGAGCAGGCGTTGAGCGCCGCGCAGAGTGCCGCGCCCGCACCCGCCGCCAAGCCAGCGGACGACGAGACTCTGAAGAAGGCCAAGATCGAAGCCGCCATGCTCAAGGCGCAGATCCGCAAGCTGGAGAAGCTCGAAGCACTAGATGACGATCAGCAGACTGAGCTCGCCCGCCTGCGTCAGCAACTGAACGAAGCCGAACAGGCGCTGAGCGCCGCGCAGAGTGCAGCGCCGGCACCCGCCGCCAAGCCAGCGGACGACGAGGCACTGAAAAAGGCCAAGATCGAAGCCGCCATGCTCAAGGCGCAGATCCGCAAACTAGAGAAAGTCGAGACGCCGGATGACGATCAGCAGGCCGAGCTCGCCCACCTGCGTCAGCAACTACACGAAGCCGAGCAGGTCCTCAGCGCCGCGCAGACTACCGCGTCAACACCAGCCGCCAAGCCAGCCGCTGACGATGCGCTAAAGAAAGCCAAGATCGAACTGGCGATGAAGCGCTCCGAGCTCAAGAAAGCCGAGAAAGCTGGCGCCGAAGAGCCGGAGCTCAGTCGCCTGCGTGATGCGCTGAGCGCAGCGGAGCAGGCCCTGCACGCCGCCGAGGATGCTGCGCAAAAACCTGCGCCCGAGCTGGTGCGAACCAGCAAGCCGGGAGTCGATGAGCGCCAGCGCGCGCTCAAGACTGAGCTCGCTTTTGCCCGAGCCGATCTGCGCAAACTCGAGCGCGACGAGAGCGCAGAGCCCTCCGTTATGGACGCTGCCCGCGCACGGTTGAGCGAAGCGGAACGCCAGATGGCGGAATATCAGGACTCATGAACCCACGGTTCGAAACGGCACCAGCCTTCGTCGCCTGGGTGAGATACCAACAAGATCGGATACAAGGCGTAGGCTGCCTGGCCTACACCCAGCCAACGCTTTAGAACCGGAGAGCCAATGGCCCTGCCCCGCATCACTTCGCCCCATGCCAAGGGCCCCAGCCGTACCCAGCGCGTCATGCTGCTGGTGCTCGCGGCCACCCTACCCGGCGTGGTCGTGCTGACCTGGCTTTACGGTGCAGGTACGTTGATCAACCTCGCCTGGGCTTGCCTGGCCGCACTCGGTTTCGAAGCAGCCATTCTGAAGCTGCGCCAGCGCCCTGTAGGTTTTTTTCTCCGCGATGGCAGCGTGCTGGTTACCGCGGTGCTGCTGGCCCTCGCGTTGCCACCCTACTCACCCTGGTGGCTGACGCTGATTGCAACCGGCTGCGCGGTGGTCTTCGGCAAACAGCTGTATGGCGGCCTCGGCCAGAACCCCTTTAACCCGGCAATGATCGGCTACGTGGTGGTGCTGATTTCCTTCCCGGTGGAAATGACCACCTGGCCTGTGCCGCACAGCGTTGGATTGGGCGCCGGCCTGCAGCACATCCTCGGCATCGCCTCGCTGCCCGATGGCTGGACCCAGGCCACGGCGCTCGACGTACTGAAGGTGAACAAAAGCCTGACCATCGACGAGTTGTGGAGCAACCCGGCGTTCGGCCACTTCGGCGGCATCGGTTCGGAAGTGGTGAATCTGGCATTCCTGGCCGGCGGCCTGTTCTTGCTGCACAAAAGGCTGTTCAGCTGGCACGCGCCGGTCGGCATGCTCGCTGCCCTGGTGTTAATGAGTCTGGTGTTCTGGAACGGCTCAGGCTCCGATAGCAACGGCTCGCCGTTGTTCCATCTGCTCAGCGGCGCCACCATGCTCGGCGCATTCTTCATCGTTACAGATCCGGTCAGCAGCGCCACCAGCCCGCGTGGGCGCCTTATCTTCGGTGCCGGTGTCGGAATTCTGGTCTATGTCATCCGCGCCTGGGGTGGTTATCCGGACGGCGTGGCCTTCGGGGTACTGCTGATGAACCTGGCGGCACCTACCATCGACTACTACACCCGCCCGCGCACCTACGGCCACCGTAAGGCTGAGCGCGGCTTCAAGCTGGGCGAATGACATGATGCTTCCGGAAATCAGCCGTTCCATGCTGAAGAACGCCGCGGTGCTGGGCCTGTTCGCAGTCGTCACGGTGGGCGCGGTGACACTGCTCCAGCAAGGCACTGCCGAACGCATCCAGGCCGCCGAACGCGCCGCGCAGGTTCGCGCACTGGGCGAAATTCTGCCCGCTGGCAGTTATGACAATCACCTGCTCGACGACAGTGTGCTGATTCAGGACCGCCTGCTCGGCAATAGAAGTCCGCTGCCCGCTTATGTCGCGATCAAGGATGGTCGCCCGAGCGCCGTAATCCTCCAGGCCATCGCGCCCGACGGCTACAGCGGCGCGATTCATCTGTTGGTGGGCATTCACGCCGACGGCAGGGTCGCCGGTGTCCGGGTCATCGGCCATCGTGAAACGCCAGGCCTGGGCGACAAGATCGAATTGGCGAAGAGTCCGTGGATTCGCAGTTTCGATGGCAAGTCGCTGAGCAGTCCGGCGGCTGAAGGCTGGGCAGTGAAGAAGGACCGCGGCGAGTTCGACCAATTCGCTGGCGCCACCATCACCCCCCGTGCCGTCGTCGGCGCCGTGCACCGCGCCTTGCAGTACTTCGATGCGCACAAGGCTGAGCTGCTGACAACCGGCGGCGAAGCGATCGAGGACACTGGCGCGGCCCTGGAACGCCGCAGCGAACCTGAGGAAACCACCGTGCATTCCCGGGCCGGCAGTGCCGGCACGCGCGACGAACTGCGCACCACCGAGCCTGAAGCCGAGCCGCAAGGGGATCAGCCATGAGCACACCCAGCTATAGCGAATTGACCGTCAACGGTCTGTGGAAGAACAACCCGGCACTGGTGCAGCTGCTCGGGCTCTGCCCGCTGCTCGGCGTCAGCAACTCGGCGGTCAACGCCCTCGGACTCGGCCTGGCGACAATGCTGGTGCTGACCTGTTCGAACATCGGCGTCTCACTGGTGCGCGGGGTGGTCAATACCGCGGTACGTCTGCCGGCATTCGTGATGATCATCGCTGCGCTGACCACCTGCATCGAGCTGCTGATGCAGGCCTTTACCTACGAGCTGTATCAGATCCTCGGCATTTTCATCCCGCTGATCACCACCAACTGCGTGATCCTTGGACGCGCCGACGGTTTCGCCGCCAAGCACAACCCGCTGATCGCGGGCTTCGATGGTCTGGTCATGGGCGTGGGCTTCTGTCTGGTTCTGGTGGTACTCGGCGGCCTGCGCGAACTGTTCGGGACCGGCGCGCTGTTTGCGAACATGCACTTGCTGTTCGGCCCGGTCGCCGCTGACTGGCAGATCACTCTGTTCAGCGACTACAAGGGCTTTCTGCTGGCGATCCTGCCGCCGGGTGCATTCATCGTGCTCGGCCTGTTGATCGCCCTGAAGAACCGTATCGACCAGCAACTCGCAGAACGCGCCCGCGCTGCACAACCCGCCGCTCCGGCTGCCAGCCGCCGCGTGCGCGTGACCGGCGTGATCGAGTGAGCTTGGCGCGATGAATGCCGAAAAACGTCGGGAGATCTTCCGCCGCCTGCATGAAGACAATCCCGAGCCGAAGACAGAGCTGGCCTACAGCACCCCCTTCGAATTGCTCATTGCTGTGATCCTTTCAGCCCAGGCCACCGACGTCGGAGTCAACAAGGCCACGGCCAGGCTCTACCCCGTGGCCAACACCCCGGAGGCGATCTACGCGCTCGGCTACGACGGCCTATGCGAGTATATCCGCACCATCGGCTTGTATCCGAGCAAGGCGAAGAACGTCATCGAGACCTGCCGCATCCTGATCGAGAAGCACGGCAGCCAGGTACCGGACAATCGCGAAGCCCTGGAAGCCCTGCCCGGTGTGGGCCGCAAAACTGCCAACGTGGTACTGAACACGGCGTTCCGCCAATTCACCATGGCGGTGGACACGCACATCTTTCGGGTCAGCAACCGCACAGGCATCGCCCCAGGCAAGAATGTCTTGGAGGTCGAGCGAAAGTTGATCCGCTTCGTGCCCAAGGATTACCTGCTCGATGCTCACCATTGGTTGATCCTGCACGGACGCTATGTCTGCAAGGCACGCAAACCCCAATGTGGCAGCTGCCGGATCGAGGACCTGTGCGAATACAAGCATAAGACGTCGGACGATTGAGCGCGCTAGTGAAAAGCTTGCAACACGATTGAAAAAAACTTTTTTACCGGCTTCGATTTTGCGGCTATAAGGTGCGCCAAGAGCGCCCCGTAGCCTTGGAGTGAACAAGTGGCCGAGAAAGAAGACATTCAGATCGAAGACGATTTCATCGCCGAAGATGACGATGAGAGCAGTGAAGCTCCCGTCGAGGTCGCCAAGACCAATCTGACCAAGCGTCGAATCATCGACAACCTGCTGGAGGAACGCCGCCTGCAGAAGCAGTTGAACGACTTCGACTTCGATCTATAAACGAAAAAAGCCCCGAAAGGGGCTTTTTCATATTCGTCGGTCAGTCGGCGCGCTTCGGCGACAAGAGTTCGATCTTGTAGCCATCCGGGTCCTCGACGAACGCCAGGATGCTGGAGCCGTGCATCATCGGTCCCGGCTCGCGGGTGATCTTGCCGCCACGGGCACGAATGTCCTCGCAGGCCTTGTAGACATCTTCCACTTCCAGGGCGATATGGCCGTAGCCATTGCCCAGTTCGTACGTCTCGACACCCCAGTTATGGGTCAATTCGATCACACTGTTATGTGCCTCGTCGCCGTAGCCGACGAAGGCCAGGGTGAATTTTCCGTCCGGATAGTCTTTGCGGCGCAGCAGGGTCATGCCCAACACTTCGGTATAGAAGGCGATGGACTTTTCCATATCGCCGACACGCAGCATGGTATGCAGCAGTCTCATGATTCAGGTCTCCTCGTTCGGCAGCGCTTGTGGCAGTGCAGAAAGTACAACCCCGGCACGTGGCCGGGGTCGGTTGGCTCAGGCGCGCCAGCTTATCAGAACTGGGTGCGGCCCTTTCCAGCAGCGATGCGCATGCGCAGCGCATTAAGCTTGATGAAGCCGCCAGCGTCCGCCTGGTTGTAGGCGCCGCCATCCTCTTCGAAGGTTGCGATATTAGCGTCGAACAGCGAATCGTCAGACTTGCGACCGACGACGATGACGTTGCCCTTGTACAGCTTCAGGCGCACAACGCCGTTTACATTGACCTGGGACGCGTCGATCATCTGCTGCAGCATGCTGCGTTCCGGGCTCCACCAGTAGCCGTTGTAGATCAGGCTGGCGTACTTGGGCATCAGCTCGTCTTTCAGATGAGCGACTTCGCGGTCCAGAGTGATCGACTCGATGGCGCGGTGGGCCTTGAGCATGATGGTGCCGCCGGGCGTCTCGTAGCAACCGCGGGACTTCATGCCGACATAACGGTTCTCGACGATGTCGAGGCGGCCGATGCCATTTTCACCGCCGATGCGATTCAGCTCGGCCAGGACCTGAGCCGGAGTCATGTCCTTGCCGTCGATGGCAACGATGTCGCCCTTGCGGTAGGTCAGCTCGATATAGGTCGGTGCGTCTGGAGCTGCTTCAGGAGAGACAGTCCACTTCCACATGTCCTCTTCATGCTCGGTCCAGGTGTCTTCCAGCACACCGCCCTCGTAGGAAATGTGCAGCAGGTTGGCATCCATGGAATACGGCGATTTCTTCTTGCCGTGGCGCTCGATCGGGATGGCGTGCTTCTCGGCGTAATCCATCAGTTTCTCACGCGACAGCAGATCCCATTCGCGCCAAGGGGCGATCACTTTGACGCCAGGCTTGAGCGCATAAGCACCCAGCTCGAAACGCACCTGGTCGTTACCCTTGCCGGTGGCGCCGTGGGAGATGGCGTCAGCGCCGGTTTCATTGGCGATTTCAATCAGGCGCTTGGCGATCAGCGGACGGGCAATCGAGGTGCCCAGCAGGTATTCGCCTTCGTACACGGTGTTGGCGCGGAACATGGGGAAGACGAAGTCGCGAACGAACTCTTCGCGCAGGTCATCGATGTAGATCTCCTTGACGCCCAGAGCCTGCGCCTTGGTGCGCGCCGGCTCCACTTCTTCGCCCTGGCCGAGGTCGGCGGTGAAGGTCACCACTTCACAGTTATAGGTGTCTTGCAGCCACTTGAGAATCACCGAGGTGTCCAGGCCACCGGAATAGGCCAGAACTACCTTCTTAACGTCCGCCATGCCATCAGCTCCACGGGTTGTACGGAAAGCCTGGGATTCTACCGGTCATGGGCTGGCTTTTACAGGGGCGCGCCATTGCGCGCGCACTCAGGATGAAGGAGTGGCAGCGGCATTGGACGCCGCCGGGGGCGCTGCGCCACGTTCCAGGCGCAACGTGACCCGCCGATTCTTGGCACGATTGGCCTCGCTACTGTTGGCAACTACTGGATAGCGCTCGCCATGGAAGCGCAGCGTGATCTGCTCTTCCGGCACACCGTTGGCGATCAGGTAATCCTGTACCGCCAGTGCGCGGCGGCGGGACAGGTCGCGATTGAGCAGGCGGTTGCCGCTATTGTCCGAGTGCCCGTCCAGCTCGATGCGATTCACACTGGGATCGGCGCGCATGTATTGCAGGACGATATCGAGTCTGGCGCGCCCCTGCGCATCCAGTACCACGTCGCTGCTCGGAAATCCGATCTGCGACTGGCGCACCTGTTCAAAGTTGACTGGCAGCAGCTTGGCCGTGCAGGCGCGATAGTCCTCGTAGGCTTTACCAAAACGCGCCGGCAACAGACGAATCTCCAGTGTATCGCCGCCGTGCAGCGTGCGATGCCGTACCACCGGACTGCGTCCTTCGAGCAGGCCGCTGAGCAGCCGTCCAGCCTGTAGTTGGGTGCTATTGAACGGAATATCGCCGCCGCCTACGGAGACGACGCCAAGATTGATATCGCTGCGTGAGGGTTGCCACGGTGCTGCAGCGGCGAGAAGGGTGGCCGACCCCGCGCCTAGCCAGCGCTCCGGCGAGTGTAGACGGAACACCGCTTGCTCGCCGGCACGGCGCACGAACTCACCACTGCCGAAGCCGGCGATAGGCTGCGTCAGCCGGCATTCGAACTGATCGCCTTCCACCTGCCATTGCACCCGCTCCAGTCGGGTCTGGAATGTCAGGGCGTTGGCCGGTGAAGCGAGCAGGCACAACAGTACGAGAGGGCGCAGGCGCACGATGAACTCCGAGAGGATGCGTATTCCTTCTAGGTATCGGTGCCCGACCCGCAAACTTGAGCACTGCGGCGTCAGCGACCCTATTCCGGCAGACGAAGGCAAGATGCCGCGCCCGGGCTTTTCCGGTAGCATTCGCGCACGTTTCACCCGCCTGGAAACCCTGCATGTCCGACCGAATCACACTGCTGCGCCCCGACGACTGGCACATTCACCTGCGCGATGGCGCTGTCCTGCCTCACACCGTCGCGGATGCTGCTCGCCAGTTCGCCCGCGCCATCATCATGCCGAATCTGGTGCCTCCGGTACGCAATGCCGACGAGGCTGAGGCCTATCGCCAGCGCATCCTGGCGGCTCGCCCAGCCGGCAGTGGTTTCGAGCCATTGATGGTGTTGTACCTCACCGACAGTACCAGCCCCGACGATATCCGTACGGCCAAGGCCAGCGGCCTCGTGCATGCGGCCAAGCTCTATCCAGCCGGCGCAACCACCAACTCGGCGTCAGGTGTGACGGCAATCGACAACATCTTTGGCGTGCTGGAAACCATGGCCGAAGTCGGTCTGCCATTGCTGGTCCACGGCGAAGTCACGCGCAGCGAGATCGATATATTCGACCGCGAGAAGTACTTCATCGACGAGCAGTTGAGCCGCGTTACCGCACGCTTCCCAACGTTGAAGGTGGTGTTCGAGCACATCACCACGCGCGACGCCGTGCAGTTCGTCGAAGCAGCCAGCGCCAACGTCGGTGCCACCATCACTGCGCATCATTTGCTGTACAACCGCAACCATATGCTAGTGGGCGGTATTCGCCCGCATCTATTCTGCCTGCCGGTTCTCAAGCGCAACGTCCATCAAGAAGCGTTGCTGGATGCTGCCACCAGCGGCAGCCCCAAGTTCTTCCTCGGCACCGACTCTGCCCCCCACGCACAGCATGCCAAGGAAGCGGCCTGCGGTTGCGCTGGCTGCTACACCGCCCATGCCGCCATCGAGCTGTACGCTGAAGCCTTCGAACAGCGCCAGGCGCTGGACAAGCTGGAACCGTTCGCCAGTCATTTCGGTCCGGATTTCTATGGTCTGCCACGCAACACCACGCAGATCACCTTGGTACGCGAGGAATGGCATGTGCCGGCCAGTCTGCCGTTCGGCGAGCAGATCGTTGTACCACTGCGAGCCGGAGAGCGGCTGCACTGGCGTCTGGAGGCAAACGCATGAGTGAAAGTGAAGAACACTTCGAAGACGAACTCGAGGAGCACCTGCCTGGCAAACCCCGCTCGCCCATGGCGCGGCGTTTCCGTGGTTTCCTGCCTGTGGTGATCGACGTGGAATGTGGCGGCTTCAACAGCGCGACAGACGCGTTGCTGGAAATCGCTGCCGTGACTATAGGGATGGACGAACAAGGCCTGCTGTATCCGCAGGACACGCTGTTCTACCGCGTGGAGCCTTTCGCTGGTGCCAACATCGAGCCAGCCGCGCTGGAGTTCACCGGCATCAAGCTCGACCATCCGCTGCGCATGGCCGTGCCGGAATCGCAGGCGCTGACCGATATCTTCCGCAGCGTTCGCAAGGCGGTTAAATCTGCCGGCTGCAAGCGCGCGATTCTGGTAGGCCATAACAGCAGCTTCGATCTCGGCTTCCTCAACGCCGCAATCGCGCGCTGTGAGATCAAGCGCAACCCGTTTCACCCGTTCTCCAGCTTTGATACGGCTACCCTTGCCGGCCTCGCCTACGGCCAGACCGTACTGGCAAAGGCTTGCCAGACTGCCGGGATCGACTTTGACGGCCGCGAAGCTCACTCGGCCCGCTACGACACCGAAAAGACCGCCGAGCTGTTCTGCGGCATCGTCAATCGCTGGCGAGAAATGGGCGGTTGGGAGGAGTTTGACGAGTAACGTCTGGGGTCCAGGGCGGCAGCGCGGCTCTGAATGCCAGCTGTCGAGATCGACGCCAGAAACGAAAAAGGCCAGTCACGCGACTGGCCTTTTTCGTATAACCGCGACGTTAGAGCGGCTTGCCTCGGTTGCCGTGCTGGCCAACGAAGGCCTGAACAGCCTTCAGTTCGTTCGGCAGCACCGTGCAACGCTCGTTGCGTTCGAACAGGTCAGCCAGGTGCGCCGGCAGGGCAAGTGCCTGGCCAATACCCGCCTTTTCTACCGCATCCGGGAATTTCACTGGGTGGGCGGTACCCAACGTCACCATCGGGATGCTCAGGCTGCGACGGCATTCGCGTGCGGCATGCACGCCGATGGCAGTGTGCGGATCGAGCACCTCGCCTGTTTCCTTGAAAACCTGGGCGATGGTGGCGCAAGTCTGCTCATCATCCACTGCCAGCGAATCGAACAGCTTGCGTGCTTCGGTCCAGCGCTCCTCTTCCACCGATAGCTTGCCGCTGGCCCTGAAGCCATCCAGCAGCTCAGCCACCGCCTTGCCATTGCGACCGTGCAGGTCGAACAGCAGACGCTCGAAATTCGACGACACCATGATGTCCATCGACGGCGACAGCGATGCGTGCAGGGTGTCCTTGTCGTAGCGATTGCCGGACATGAAGCGGTGCAGGATATCGTTGCGGTTGGTGGCGACGATCAGCTGATTGATCGGCAGGCCCATGTTACGCGCCAGGTAGCCGGCGAAAATGTCGCCGAAATTGCCGGTTGGCACCGAGAACGCCACTGAACGCGCTGGGCCGCCGAGCTGCAGCGCAGCATGGAAGTAGTAGACGATCTGGGCCATGATTCGCGCCCAGTTGATCGAGTTGACCGCCACCAGGCGAGTGCCCTTGAGGAAGCCCTGGTCAGCGAAGCTGGCCTTGACCATCTCTTGACAGTCATCGAAATTGCCTTCGATGGCGATGTTGTGGATGTTCTCACCGAAAATCGTGGTCATCTGCCGACGCTGCACTTCGGATACGCGCTGGTGCGGATGCAAGATGAAGATGTCGACGTTCTCGCAACGACGGCAGCCTTCGATGGCGGCCGAACCGGTATCGCCGGAGGTCGCGCCCATGATCACGACGCGCTCGCCACGCTTGGCCAACACGTAATCGAGCAGGCGGCCGAGCAGCTGCAGGGCGAAATCCTTGAACGCCAGGGTCGGACCGTGGAACAGCTCGAGCACCCACTCGTTGCCATTCAGCTGGCGCAGCGGGGCGATGGCGCTGTGGGCGAAGACACCGTAGGTCTCTTCCAGAATTTTCTTGAAGTCGGCATCAGGAATACTACCGGCAACGAACGGCCGCATGACCCGGAAGGCAAGCTCGTGATACGGCAGACCGGCCCAGGAAGCGATTTCTTCCACGGTAAAACGGGGCAGGTTCTCCGGCACGAAAAGGCCGCCATCGCTGGCCAGACCAGTAAGCAGAACGTCTTCAAAATTCAGGGCTGGCGCCTGGCCACGAGTGCTGATGTAGCGCATTTCATCAAACCTTCGGTTTGCGCGGCAGGCTCACACTGCAGGCGTCAGGCTGTTCCATGCCTGCAGCTTGCGGCCTGCAGCATGGTTAATTGAGCTGTTCGACGCGGATGCGCACGACCTTGTCCACTACATCGTCGAGCGCTTCCAGCGCAGCGATGGCATCGTCGATGCGCTGCTCGACCACTCGATGGGTAACCAGAATGACCGGCACCAGGCCGTCCTGCTCCTCAGCCTCTTTTTGCATGATCGATTCGATGTTGATCCCGCGCTCAGAAAGGATGCTCGCAACCTGAGCCAGCACGCCCGGATGATCCTTGGCCTGGATCCGCAAGTAGTAAGCGCTTTCGCAGGCGCTGATGGGCAGAATCGGATGGTCGGACAACGAGTCCGGCTGAAACGCCAGATGCGGCACACGGTTATTCGGGTCGGTGGTCAACGCGCGGGTGACATCTACCAGGTCGGCAACCACTGCCGAGGCGGTCGGATCCATGCCAGCACCCGCGCCGTAGTAGAGCGTGCTGCCGACAGCATCGCCATTGACCATAACGGCATTCATCACGCCATTGACGTTGGCGATCAAGCGGTCGGCTGGAATCAACGTGGGATGGACGCGCAACTCGATACCGGCATCGGTGCGCCGAGCGACACCCAGGTGCTTGATGCGATAACCCAGCGCCTCGGCGTAGTTCACGTCAGCCGTGGTCAGCCGCGCGATACCTTCGGTGTAGGCCTTGTCGAACTGCAGCGGAATACCGAAAGCGATCGAGGCCAGGATGGTCAACTTGTGCGCAGCGTCGATACCCTCGACATCGAAAGTCGGGTCAGCCTCGGCATAGCCCAGCTCCTGGGCTTCCTTGAGCACGTCCTCGAAAGTACGCCCTTTCTCGCGCATCTCAGTGAGAATGAAGTTACCGGTACCATTGATAATGCCAGCCAGCCAGTTGATGCGGTTGCCGGCCAGCCCTTCACGAATCGCCTTGATAACAGGGATGCCACCCGCGACCGAGGCCTCGAAGGCAACGATTACGCCCTTCTCGCGCGCCTTGGCGAAGATCTCGTTACCGTGCACAGCGATCAGCGCCTTGTTGGCAGTGACCACGTGCTTACCGTTCTCGATAGCCTTGAGCACCAGCTCCTTGGCCACGGTGTAGCCACCGATCAACTCGACGATGATATCGATCTCAGGGTTGTTCACCACATCGAAGAGGTTCGCCGTAACGGGCGTCGCACCGGTATCGCACTTGGGGTTCGGATGCCGAGTGGCAATCTGCGCAACCTCGATTCCGCGCCCGGCACGGCGGGCAATCTCCTCGGCGTTGCGTTTGAGCACATTAAAGGTACCGCCACCGACGGTTCCCAGCCCACAGATGCCAACTTTCACCGGTTTCAAGCTGAACTCCCCATTCACAGCGAAGCGATCGGACTTGCCGATCGACAAAAGAGTCGCACATTACGAAGGGAGCAGCTTTTAGTCAATCGGCCGCGGCCCGCGGCTAGCGAGATGAGCCGCCAAGACCCAAGCGCTGATGCCATTGCGCGAGCGACTCATCAGGATACTCGGCAAAGCAGCGATCATCCGCCGCCTGCACGTGCGGCTCGACCCAGCTTGCCTTGGAGTCGAGCATCAGATGCGTATGCTCCGGCGGTATGGGCAGATCGGTGTCGATTGCGCTAGCAAACGGGTGCATCAAATCGGGCCAGGTCGGATCCCACAACCACAGTGCACTGGCGCAAAGCCTGCAGAAATTACGGCGCCCCTCGCTGACGCTCACCTCACCCGTTTGCGGATCGGTTAGCCGCGCCTGATAGACACCGAGATGCTCACGACCTTCAACCTGCAGGGTTCTATAGTCGCCGCCGAGATTGATGGCGTAGCCACCACCGCCCGCCGTCTTGCGACAAATCGAGCAGTAACAGCGCATAAAAGGATAGGGCTGTGCAGACTCAAGACTGAATCGCACCGCCTGACAGTGACAGGAACCTTCGAGCTTCATCGCGACCTACCTCGTTCAGACCTAAAGGGTTTGAACGCGACAGGCCACGCAGTTCCAAGGCCACCCTTCGGCCCGGGGTAATCGGACCAATGGCCAGCCCCTCACTCGGCCGCGAGCGCGACCTCGGCCAGCTGCGCCGCCGGCTGATAGCCGGGAATCATCTGCCCATTTGCAAGGATGATGGCCGGCGTGCCCTGCACACCGATCATCTGACCCAGCTCGTACTGCTTGGCGATCGGCGTCTCACAACTAGCCGCAGCCAGGTCCTCACGAGCCTTGGCCTTGTTCATGGCGTCCTGACGATCCTTGGCACACCACACGCTGGTCAGGGTATTGGCCCCATGACTACCCATTCCTTGCCGCGGGAAGGCCACGTAGCGGACTTCCACGCCCAAACGGTTCAGCTGCGGCACTTCACTGTGCAGCTTCTGACAGTAGCCACAATCGGTATCGGTAAACACGGTGATATGGGTCTTGGGGTTCTTGGGTGCAAATACCACCATCTCACCGGCCGGAATTGAATTGATCTGTTTGGCAACCGACTTGCTCTGCGCCTGCTCGGTCAGATTGACAGCCTGACCGTCCTTGAACTGGTAAAGATAGCCCTGGATCAGGAACTGCCCATCGGCACTGGCATACAGCTGCCGGCCGCCCTGCAGCTGGACTTGATAGACCCCTGGCATCGGGCTCTCGGCAATCGCCTCAATAGGCATGTCCGGCTGGATCTTCTGCAACGACTGCCGAATTGCCTGATCCGGATCGGCGGCCATTACAACGGTGCTGGCCAGACCGAAAGCGGCGGCAGCGAACAAACGAATCACGCCCATGGGAACTCCTGGCAGCGACGATCAAGGAAAGACGCAAAGCCTAACATAGCAGTGCACCACAAACTGCTGGCTGCGTCGCCAACGTCTGCCTGAGCTCAGCCAGCGACGGAACGGGCGAAGGAGTTACATGCACCCACCGAACATGCCGGCACGCCGCTGCGAGCAGCAGCCGACGCCAGCTTAGCCTCGCGGATGATGCGTCGCATGCAGCTCTTGCAAGCGCGCACGGGCGATATGGGTGTAAATCTGAGTAGTCGACAGATCACTATGGCCGAGCAGCATCTGCACGGTGCGTAGATCCGCACCATGGTTGAGCAAATGCGTAGCGAACGCATGACGCAGCGTATGCGGTGAAATCGAGGCCGCGACCCCGGCGACCTTGGCGTGCAGCTTTATCCGATGCCAGAACGTCTGGCGGGTCATCTGTACACCACGCAGACTGGGGAACATCACGTCACTCGGCTTGCCGGCGAGCAGCTGATCGCGTGCGTCGCGCTGGTAACGCTCCAGCCAGTGCAGAGCCTCATCACCGAGGGGCACGAGCCGCTCCTTGCTGCCCTTGCCGAAAGTACGCAGCACGCCCTGCCGCACACTGACCTGCTCCAGCGTCAGGCTGATCAGCTCAGTCACTCGCAAACCGCAGGCGTAGAGCACCTCAAGCATCGCTCGATCACGCAAACCAAGCGGGTCACCAATATCCGGCGCCGCTAGCAGCGCTTCCACATCGGATTCAGACAACGCCTTAGGCAAGGGCCGCCCAAGCCGCGGCAGGTCAACTCGCAAGGTCGGGTCCACGGCGACATCCCCCTCGCGCAACAGGTAGCGGTAGAAACCTCGCAACCCCGACAGGAACCGCGCGGTAGATCGCGCCTTGTAACCATTGTTCAACCGCCACGCGAGGTGATCAAGAATGATCTCGCGCTCAGCCACCGCCAACTTCACACCGCGCTCACTCAGCCACCCATTGAATAGCGCGAGGTCACTGCGATAGGCCTCGCGACTATTGTCCGCCAGGCCTTTTTCCAACCAGAGGGCATCGAGGTAACGGTCGATAATGGGATCGTCGAGAGCGGGCATGAAAGCTTCAATGAAAGTAAGGCGTGACAGTTTTCCATACGCGGCTCGCCACTGCCAGAGCACAGCCCGCGCGCATCCATACCACCGGGCACCTCCGCCCAGCTGACCGGGATAAGCGCCTCATTAACGAAAGGGCATAAACGAAAAAAGCAGCCCGTAGGCTGCTTTTTATTGGAAGAAGCGGTATTAAACCAGCTTTTCCTTGATGCGTGCGGCCTTGCCGGACAGCGCGCGGAGGTAGTACAGCTTGGCTTTGCGCACGTCACCGCGGCGCTTGACGCTGATGCTTTCGACCATCGGGCTGTAGCTCTGGAAGGTACGCTCGACGCCCACACCGTTGGAGATCTTACGAACGGTGAAAGCACTGTTCAGGCCGCGGTTACGCTTGCCAATCACTACGCCTTCGAAAGCCTGCAGACGCTGACGGTCGCCTTCCTTCACCTTCACCTGAACGATCACGGTGTCACCCGGCGCGAACGGCGGGATTTCTTTGGTCATCTGCTCGGCTTCGAGCTGCTGAATGATCTTGTTGGTCATGCTGTGCTCCTAAGGTCAACCCGGTGGGCTGCCATCGATACGTTAACTATCGTCCCGCTGGCGGATGTATTCCGCCAGCAGCTTCTGTTCTTCTCCAGAAAGCGAGCGGCTATCCAGAAGATCAGCGCGTCGCTCCCAGGTCCTTCCAAGGGACTGCTGCAAGCGCCAACGCCGGATGTGTTCATGGTTGCCGCTAAGCAGCACCTCAGGAACACATTTATCCGCATACACCTCAGGTCGCGTGTAGTGCGGACAGTCGAGCAGGCCGTCGGTAAACGAATCCTCCTCGGCGGAACCAGCATGACCAAGGGCGCCCGGAAGCAACCTGGTCACCGCATCGATCAGCACCATTGCCGGCAGCTCGCCACCGGACAATACGTAATCACCGATCGACCATTCCTCATCCACGTGCGCTTCGATGAAGCGCTCGTCGATACCTTCGTAACGACCAGCTATAAGGATGAGTGCATCCTCGTTCGCCATTTCGCGGACATCAGCCTGCTTCAGCTGGCGCCCCTGCGGCGAAAGGTAAATCACCCTCGCCGTCTCGCCCGCGGCTTGTTTGGCATCAGCCAACGCAAGCTCGAGCGGCTTGATCTTCATCACCATGCCCGGGCCGCCGCCAAATGGTCGGTCGTCCACGGTCTGGTGGCGGTCTTCGGTGTAGCTTCTAGGGTTCCAGCAGCTCAGCTGCAACAACCCCTGCTTTACTGCACGACTGGTAATCCCGTAGTCGCATATAGCTGCGAACATTTCAGGGAACAGGCTGATGACTTCAACGCGCAAAGCGGCCATGCCGTTCAGAAATCCGCGTCCCAATCGACCTGCATCTCGCCTGCTTCCAAATCGATCTTCAACACACACTGATCGGTGTAAGGCAGCAGTCGCTCACGATCATCCAGGCTGCCAGCACAAGGCTGGACGACAAGAACGTCGTTAGCTCCAGTTTCGAGCAGGTGGTCTACCACACCGAGCAATTGCGCGGCCTGGTTAAACACCTTCAAACCCAAGAGCTGATACCAGTAGTACTCACCGTCGTCCAAGTCGGGCAGTTCGCTACGCGGGACACAGATCTCGAAGTCAGCGTAGGTACGCGCAACTTCGCGGTCATCCAAGCCCTTGAGCGTTGCCACCAGAATCTTTCCCTGGAGGCGCCCCTTGATCAACTCGATCTGCTTGACCTCGTCACCTCGCCTCAGCGTCCAGCGGCGATAGCCCAGCAGATTGTCGATCGGATCGGTAAAGGAATAGACCTTTACGTCACCGCGCACGCCATGCACCGAAACGATCTTGCCTATGACGACCAGGTCATCGGCCGGAGCAGACGTTGCATTCATGTGATTCAGGCAGCGGCCTTAGCAGCTTCCTTCAGCAGCTGAGCAACGCGCTCAGACGGCTGTGCGCCCTGGCTCAGCCAGTAAGTAGCGCGCTCCTGGTTTACAGAAAGCTTCACTTCCGCACCGGAAGCGATCGGGTTGAAGAAACCGATGCGCTCGACGAAGCGACCATCGCGCGGGTTGCGGCTGTTGGTCACGGTCAGGTGGTAGAAAGGGCGCTTCTTGGAGCCGCCACGGGCGAGACGAATAGTTACCATGTGAACATCGTTCCTGTAGTCGGTGCTAACTTAAGGCACACACTTACTTAAAATGGGCCTAGGCCCGAAAGGCCGCACATTTTAAGGAATGCCGGGGATTTTGCAAACTCTTTTACTAATGGCGTCAGGCAGACCAGCGCAACACCGGACCGCAGGCAAGAGGAAGTCTTTTCACCCCTACCCAGGCCCATGACCATTCGCTGCGGCACTCTAGAATTTCGGCATACCACCGCCTGGTAGCATTCCGCCCATGCCGCGCATCATCTTGGCCATGCCGCCCTTGCCGGTGACTTTCTTCATCATCTTCTGCATCTGCTTGTGCTGCTTGATGAGACGACCGATGTCCTGCACCTGAGTGCCGGAGCCCATAGCAATTCGACGCTTGCGCGAGCCGCTGATGATATCGGGATTACGCCGCTCGGCGGGGGTCATCGAGTTGATGATCGCCTCCATCTGCTTGAACTGCTTCTCCGCCGCACCCTGGGCATGCCCCATCTGCGACAGATTGACGCCACCGATCGATGGCAACTTGTCCATCAGTCCGCCAAGACCACCCATGTTCTTCATTTGCTGCAGCTGGTCGCGGAAGTCTTCAAGGTCGAAGCCCTTGCCCTTCTTGAGCTTCTTGGTGAGCTTCTCGGCCTTTTCACGATCAAGGGTTTGCTCGGCCTGCTCGATGAGGCTGAGGACATCGCCCATACCGAGGATGCGCGACGCAATACGATCCGGATGGAAAGGCTCCAGGGCGTCGCTCTTTTCGCCCATACCAAGGAACTTGATCGGCTTGCCAGTCACATGGCGCACCGACAGCGCCGCGCCGCCACGGGCGTCACCGTCGACCTTGGTGAGCACGACACCAGTCAGCGGCAACGCCTCGCCGAACGCACGTGCGGTATTCGCCGCGTCCTGGCCGGTCATGGCATCTACGACGAATAGCGTCTCGGCTGGATTGATCGCGGCATGAACTGCCTGGATCTCAGCCATCATCTCGGCGTCGATCGCCAATCGCCCAGCGGTATCCACCAGCACCACATCGATGAATTTGAGCTTAGCTTCGCGAATCGCTGCCTGGGCGATATCCACTGGCTTCTGGCTGATATCGGACGGGAAGAAGGTGACACCAACTTCAGCCGCCAGCGTCTCGAGCTGCTTGATGGCTGCCGGGCGATACACGTCCGCAGACACCACCAGCACCGTCTTCTTCTTACGCTCCTTGAGAAAGCGCGCCAGCTTGCCCACGGTGGTGGTCTTACCCGCCCCCTGCAGACCAGCCATGAGCACCACTGCCGGCGGCGTTACCTGAAGCGCCAGATCCTCGTTCGCCGCGCCCATCAACTCTTCCAGCTCGGCACGAACGATTTTCACGAACGCCTGCCCCGGCGTCAGACTCTTCGACACCTCAGTGCCGACTGCGCGCTCCTTGACCCGATTGACGAACTCCTTGACCACCGGCAGTGCAACGTCGGCCTCAAGTAGGGCCATCCGCACTTCACGCAGTGTGTCCTTGATGTTGTCCTCAGTCAGCTTGGCCTTGCCGGTGACATGGCGAAGCGTTTGTGAGAGGCGATCGGTTAGGTTTTCGAACATGAGCCATTCCACGCTGGATGTGCTGAAGGGCGCGATTATAGAAGGTGGAAGCGCCGGGCCGGTACCCCGACTGCATCGCTTTTCGGTTTTACCAAGGCTTGACTTGCTTTTGCATAACGGCGTTGAGAGCCAATCTCGCTTAGCACCCGGGCCCGATGTGACGATCAGTACACTGCCGCCGGCTTTTGCGCCTCGGGTCTTTGTGCCACACTCACGACCTTTCGAGCCCGTTACCGGAACTTATGCACCCTCTGCTACCCAGCCTTGCCGCCGCTGCGCTTTACGCCGGCGTCACGGGTTATCAAAGTTTGCGCCTGGCACAACGCGCCGCGCCGGACAAACGCCTGCTGCTTGCCATTGGCTTGCTCGCCCTGCTCGCCCACGGCACCAGCCTGTTTATGCAACTGCTCTCACCGAGTGGCTTGCACCTCGACTTTTTCACCGCGTCGAGCCTGATTGCTGCGGCAGTCATCTTGCTGATCTTGCTGGCACTGTACCGAATGCCGGTAGAGAATCTGCTGCTATTGCTTTTTCCGCTGGGCTGTTTGACCGTGCTCTTCGCACAGTTCGCGCCGTCGGGCACGGCACCGGCGATCGCCGAGGAACCCGGCATACTCGCGCACATCCTGCTGTCGATTCTGGCCTACGGCATGCTGACCATTGCTGTGTTCCAGTCCTTGCTGTTGCTGCTGCAGGATCATCATCTCAAGCACAAGCACCCCTCCGGTCTAATCCGCAACTTTCCACCGTTGCAGACAATGGAAAGCCTACTGTTCGGCTTTCTCTGGGCGGGCTGGGTATTGCTGTCCGCTTCACTACTATCCGGATGGCTGTTTCTCGATGACCTTTTAGCTCAGCACCTGGTCCATAAGACACTCCTCTCGGTGGTCGCCTGGGTCGTCTTTGGCTTGCTACTGTGGGGCCGCCACCAACTTGGCTGGCGCGGCTACAAAGCCATCCGCTGGACGCTGGTCGGTTTCTGCCTGCTGATGCTGGCGTATTTCGGCAGCAAGCTGGTCCGCGAATTCATCCTGCATATCTGACGCAAACAGGCTAACTCGTGGAAAATCTACATCCTGGCTTTCTAGTCGGACTGCTGGTCTTTCTGTTGCTGTGCTCGGCATTTTTCTCCAGCTCCGAAACCGGCATGCTCAGCCTCAATCGCTACCGCCTCAGGCATCAGGCCAAAGAGGGGCATCGAGGCGCACTGCGTGCCAGCGAACTGCTCGCACATCCCGACCGCCTACTTGGCACGATTCTGGTCGGCAACAACTTCGTCAATATCCTCGCTTCCTCCATTGCCACCGTGCTGGCCATGCAGCTCTGGGGAGAGGCCGGTATCGCCATCGCGACCATCGGCCTGACCATCATCCTGCTGATTTTCGGCGAAATCACGCCCAAGACGCTGGCCGCATTACGCCCGGAGATCGTCGCCTATCCGGTCAGCCTGCCGTTGAAGATGCTGCAAAAGGTGCTGTATCCGCTGGTTGCGTTGCTCGGCTGGGTAAGCAACGGGCTGCTCAAGCTGCTTGGTGTCGACGTATCCAACAAGGGCAACGACAGCTTGTCTACCGAGGAACTGCGCAGTGTCGTACGTGAATCCGGTGCCGACCTGCCACTGAATCGGCAAAGCATGCTGCTGGGCATCCTCGACCTCGAACGGGTAACCGTCGACGACATCATGATCCCGCGCAACGAGGTCACCGGCATTGATCTCGACGATGACCTGGAGTCGATCATAGGACTGTTGCGCACCACGCCACACACGCGTCTGCCGGTCTTTCGCAACGACATCAACCAGATCGAAGGCATCGTCCATATGCGACAGATCGCCCGACTACTCAGTCATGACCAGTTGACCAAGGAAAGCCTGCTGGAAGCCTGCAACGAGCCTTATTTCGTACCGGAGAACACGCCGCTGTCCACCCAGCTGCTGAACTTCCAGAAGCAGAAGCGCCGAATCGGAATTGTGGTCGACGAATACGGCGATGTACGCGGCGTCGTCACGCTAGAAGACATCCTCGAAGAGATCGTCGGTGAATTCAGCAATCAGGACGTACTGCGCAGCCCGGATATTCATCCGCAGGATGACGGAACCCTGGTTATTGATGGCGCGGCCTATATCCGCGAGGTGAACCGAGCGCTGGAGTGGCAGCTGCCCTGCGACGGCCCCAAGACGCTCAACGGCCTGATCACCGAAGCACTGGAGCATATCCCCGACAGCGGCATCTGCCTACAGATTGGCGACTACCGCCTGGAAATCCTCCAGGCGGCAGATAATCGCGTGAAGAGCGTAAGGGCCTGGACGATCAGCGCCTCGCCATCGTCAGAGCAGGAACCTGCATAGCAGCACTCGCCACGCTTATAACTGGACGTTCACCGCACCTGCCGCTCGCAGCGCCTTTTCGCGCGCTGCTTCGATGGACGTATCACGCGCCAGCGCCACCCCCATACGACGCTGACCACTCACGCCCGGCTTGCCAAACAGGCGCAGCGCGGTATCCGGCTCGGCGAGCACGGCAGAGAGATTACCGAAGCTCACCTCGGTGGATTCACCCTCTACCAAAATCACTGCAGAAGCCGCAGGGCCCATCTGGCGGATACTTGGAATCGGCAGCCCAAGAATGGCCCGCGCATGCAGCGCGAATTCGGACAGATCCTGCGAAACCAGTGTCACAAGGCCGGTATCGTGAGGGCGTGGAGAGATTTCGCAGAACCACACCTGTTCACCTTTGACGAACAGCTCGACGCCGAAGATGCCGCGTCCGCCCAGCGCCTCGGTTACTGCCAGTGCGATGCGCTTCGCCTCGGCCAGCGCCGCCGGCGCCATCGGCTGTGGCTGCCACGACTCCTGATAGTCACCCTTCTCCTGGCGATGGCCGACCGGCTCACAGAAGCTAGTGCCACCCTCGTGGCGCACCGTCAGCAAGGTGATTTCGTAATCGAAGTCGATGAAGCCTTCGACGATGACCCGGCCGCGACCTGCGCGACCACCTGCCTGCGCATAATCCCAGGCGGCATCGATATCAGCTTCGCTGCGCAACACCGACTGCCCCTTGCCGGACGAGCTCATAACCGGCTTCACCAGGCAGGGAAAGCCCAAAGCCATCGCCGCCGAGCGACACTCTTCCAGCGAATCCGCGAATCGGTAGGGTGAAGTCGGCAGTCCCAGCTCCTCTGCGGCCAGGCGACGAATGCCTTCGCGATTCATCGTCAGTTGCGCGGCTCGGGCCGTCGGAATCACGGTGTAACCTTCGTGCTCCAGCTCAACCAGCGTGGCGGTAGCGATGGCTTCGATCTCCGGCACGATGTAGTGCGGACGCTCCTGCTTGATCACAGCGCGCAATGCGGCGCCGTCGAGCATGTCGACCACATGGCTGCGGTGCGCGACCTGCATCGCTGGCGCATTGGCGTAGCGGTCTACGGCTATCACTTCGACGCCGAGGCGTTGCAGCTCAATAACCAGCTCCTTGCCAAGCTCGCCGCAGCCACACAGCAGGACGCGCGTAGCGCTGGAAGACAATGGTGTGCCTATTCTTGGCATGGAATCCTCGCGACTCTAGAAATACAAACGAACCCGGCACGCGCCTACATCAGCTGCCCACTGAGACGAAGCCGCTCGCTGCAGCGTTGAAGCACCTCGCGGCGCTCCTCGTTGCCCATCAACCCCCAGCGGCGAATTTCGTCTGCACTGCGCTGGCAACCGACGCACAAGTCATCTTCATCCAGTGCGCAAAGGCTGACACAGGGAGATGCAACCGGCTTTTCCTGCGTGTTCACTCATCGAGCTCCAACTCACGCGCATAGCGCTGAGCGTTGTGCACGTAATGGGCCGCGCTCGCTTCGAGCATCTTCTTCTGCTCGTCGCTCAGCTCGCGCACTACCTTGCCCGGCGAGCCTACCACCAGTGAGCCATCGGGAATTTCCTTGCCCTCGGCGATCAGCGTGTTGGCGCCGATGATGCAGTGCCTGCCGATCTTGGCGCCGTTGAGCACCACCGCATTGATGCCGATCAGGCTGTAGTCGCCCACCGTGCAGCCGTGCAGCATGGCGTTGTGGCCAACCGTGACACCGGTACCCAGGGTCAACGGATGCCCCATATCGGTGTGCATGACGCTGCCGTCCTGGACGTTGCTGTTTTCGCCGATATGGATCAGCTCGTTATCGCCGCGCAGAACGGCACCGAACCAGACACTGGCGCCGGCATCCAGCCGAATTTTCCCAACCAAGGTGGCATTGGGGGCTACCCAGCTTTGCGGATGCGCATCGACCCGCGACTCTCCCAGACGGTATTTCACGACACACCTCTTTCTTATCAGTTTGAATGGATCGCCGGCCGGGCTCCTATATGGCGCCGAGTCGGCGTCGCTCAGGGTTCGCTGCGCCCGGACAAGTCGATGAATGCGGCAGGCGCGCGGCGCATTTCAATACCGGCGTCGTACACCACATTGACCAGCTCGACGATCATGATCGCCGTGAGGCCCCAGATCTGGTATTCGCCGTAGCGGTAGGACGGGATGTACCAGCTCTGTCCCTGGTAATCGATGCGGTGCGTAACCTCGCGAGGGTCCTCGCAGAAGAATTCCAGCGGCACCGAGAAGACCGAGGCGATCTCCGCATCGTTGGCGCGGTATTCGACGTAATCCGGCACCAAGCCAACATAAGGCGTGACGTGAATGCCATGCACCGACACCAGGCTGCTGAGCGGACCGACAACCTCGACCATGCCTGGCGCCAGGCCAACCTCTTCCTCGGCCTCACGCAACGCGGTGTGCAGTAGATCGCGGTCTTCCGGATCGCGGCGACCGCCGGGGAAAGCCACTTCTCCACCATGGGTGG
Source organism: Pseudomonas sp. E45-MNA-CIBAN-0222 (assembly GCF_040310405.1). Classification (NCBI taxonomy): domain Bacteria; kingdom Pseudomonadati; phylum Pseudomonadota; class Gammaproteobacteria; order Pseudomonadales; family Pseudomonadaceae; genus Pseudomonas; species Pseudomonas sp. E45-MNA-CIBAN-0222. The sequence goes on along the minus strand of NZ_JBEOPU010000007.1, from coordinate 252,585 downwards.
AAAGACCGGCGGCGCGAAGGGTCAGCACCAGCTCCGGCGATTCGCTGCGGGTGATAGGCATCAATACAGCCGCTTCGGGCAGGCGGCCTTCCGGCTCCAGGAGATGCGGGGAATGAGCGCGCACCCGGTGGAGTATTGTGTCCAGCATGAATTTTCTCATTTCGTCTTTGATCGGCATCATGGCATGAAAGGCGCAACGGCCCAAGGCCTGGGGACGCCAATCACAGCCGTCAAATGCCTCGCCGCGATGTCAATGTTTGAACGGCGAAACGTGATCGATCTTCGTACCTGATCGCAACGTTACTACCTTGTCCAAACGGCGCGGAAGAAACAAGATTTGCCGCAACCAACAGGAATTTACCAATGAAGTACTGCAACCAGTGCGGCAACCCGGTGCTGGTCCGTATCCCCGATGGCGACAACCGCCCACGCTTCGTCTGCGACGCCTGCCAGACCGTCCACTACCAGAACCCGCGCATCGTCGCCGGCTGCGTGCCTGTATGGGATGACCGTGTGCTGCTCTGCCGTCGCGCGATCGAGCCAAGGCGGGGTTACTGGACTTTACCGGCGGGCTTCATGGAAAACGGTGAAACGCTGCAGCAGGCCGCAGAACGCGAGACGTTAGAGGAAGCTTGCGCCAGGGTTCGGGACCTGCAGCTATATACGCTGTTCGACCTGCCGCATATCAATCAGGTGTACATGTTCTTCCGCGCTCAACTGGTCGATCTGGAGTTCTGCGCCGGGGATGAGAGCCTGGAAGTCAGGCTCTTCCATCAACAGGACATCCCTTGGTCCGAGCTGGCTTTTCCCACCATAGGCCGTACCCTAGAATGCTATTTCGCCGACCGGGTTCAGCAGACCTTCCCGGTGCGCAACGAAGCCGTGACAGGCTATCGCAACCGCCAGCAGGACCAGGCCAGATCAGACTGAATGGCCTACCGGTCCGACTCGCATTTACAGGTCTGATGTAGTTCGACAGGAATGCCTCGATGCGTTGGCTGCTCGCTTTGCTCTGCCTCACTTTTACCGCGCTCGCTCACGCCAATGCGACGCCCAGCCTGGACGGCTCGCGCATCGACAAGGTCCTTGTGATCAAGTCGGAACGCAAACTCCATCTGGTCAGTGCTGGCCAGACCCTCAAGAGCTATCGCGTTTCGCTCGGCAAGCAGCCCAGCGGAGCGAAGGTCCGCGAAGGCGACAAGCGCACACCCGAAGGCTTCTACTGGATCGACTGGCGCAAGACCAGCGACAAGTACAACCTGTCGATGCACATTTCCTACCCCAACGCCCGCGATCTGGCCCGCGCGCAACAGGAGGGGGTACCGCCTGGAAGCATGATCATGCTTCACGGCACGCCGCTGGATGAGGAGTATCCGGAGTGGTTCTTCCATACCCTCGACTGGACCGAGGGCTGCATCGCGCTGAGTAACAGCGACATGCGAGAGATCTGGGGGCTGGTCAAGGATGGCACGCTGATCGAGATTCGCCCCTAGTAGCCGGCAGGCCAGATCAAGGCAATTCTGGCTGGGTTGCCCGCCTCAGAACTGCATATCGGACAAGCGCCAGACATCGAAGGCTGGCGTCTCGTAAGGATGGGCTTTCTTCATTGCTTTGACTGTTTCGTGAATGAGCTCGTCCGCCACGACCATTTCGACCTTCCACTCGGGCACATGCTGCACCTGGCCGACCTGCCCGATAAATGGCTGGCTGCCGTCCAGCGGCCGATACTGCCCCTGCCCCAGCATTTGCCAGCAGCAGCTGTCATACGCACCGACGCGACCCGCGCCCGCGGCGAATACTGCTTTCTTGACCGCCTCCAGATGACTGTCTGGAACATAGAAACACAGCTTGTACATCGACCTCTCCGTGTAGATGAGCCCAACCTCGACCGGCCGAGCGAACTGGCATTCTGCCATCCGTGTGCACGCAGAATAGTGCGTCGCGTCATAGCTCAGACGACGCTTTGCGCTGCCGGTTCATAGACCTTCGTCACAAATGAAAAAGCCCGCCGATGTGTTATCGGCGGGCTTTTTGAGAGCGGCTGGATTGACCCAACCGGTCAGTCGACCCAGACCCGTGCGTTACGGAACATGCGCATCCAGCCACCGTCCTCCTGCCACTCGTCAGGACGCCAGGAGTTGGTCACTGCGCGGAACACTCGCTCAGGGTGCGGCATCATGATGGTCACGCGGCCGTCGCGGCTGCTAAGACCGGTGATACCGCGTGGTGAACCGTTCGGGTTGGCCGGATAGCGCTCGGTGACCTTGCCGTGGCTGTCTACATAGCGCAGCGCAACGGTGCCGGAGAGATCGGCCTGCAGCATGGCCTCTTCGCTTTCGAACTCCGCATGGCCTTCGCCGTGAGCGATGGCGATCGGCAGGCGTGAACCGGCCATGCCCTGCAGGAAGATCGACGGCGAATCCTGAATCTGAACCATCGCCACCCGCGCTTCGAACTGCTCCGAGCGGTTGCGCACGAAGTGCGGCCAGTTCTCGGTGCCCGGAATCAGTTCGTGCAGGTTGCTCATCATCTGGCAACCGTTGCACACGCCCAGAGCGAAGCTGTCCCTGCGCTCGAAGAAAGCCTGGAAGCCATCCCGTGCACGCGCGTTGAACAGAATCGACTTGGCCCAGCCTTCACCGGCGCCGAGCACGTCGCCGTAGGAGAAGCCACCGCAGGCGACCAGGCCCTTGAACTCCTCAAGGCTGACACGACCGGAAAGGATGTCACTCATATGCACGTCGACCGCGGCGAAACCGGCACGGTCGAACGCCGCCGCCATCTCTACCTGGCCGTTGACGCCTTGCTCGCGCAGCACCGCAATCTGCGGACGAATGCCACGCTTGATGTAGGGCGCAGCGATGTCTTCGTTCACGTCGAAGCTCAGCTTGGCGCTAAGGCCTGGGCTGTCCTCTTCGAGCAGCGCGTCGAACTCCTGATCGGCACACTCGGCGTTATCGCGCAGACGCTGGATCTGGTAACTGGTTTCCGCCCACTGCCGATGCAGCAGGCGGCGCTCACCGGCGAAGACTTCGCTCTCGCCGTGCTTGATCGACACATGGCCATTGTTGACCGGTTGACCAATGACAGCGACGCAGTCACCCAGACCGGCTGCACTGAACTGCGCCAGCACGATTTCGGTATCGCCCTGACGCACCTGGATCACCGCACCGAGCTCTTCGTTGAAGAGCATGGGTGCTACATCTGCGGCGCTTTCCAGCAGACCGTCGAGATTGAGGTTCAGGCCGCAGTGACCGGCAAACGCCATTTCCAGCACGGTGGTCAGCAGGCCACCGTCGGAACGGTCATGGTAGGCAAGCAACAGACCGTCGGCATTCAGTCCCTGAACCACAGCGAAGAACGCCTGCAGGTCTTCGGCATCATCGACGTCAGGTGCCTGACGACCAAGCTGCCCGTACACCTGCGCGAGGATCGAAGCGCCCATGCGGTTCTGCCCGCGCCCCAGATCGATCAGAATCAGGTCCGTAGCACCCTTGTCCAGGCGCAACTGCGGGGTCAGGGTCTGGCGGATATCAGTGACCGGGGCAAAGCCGGAAACGATCAGCGACATCGGCGAGGTCACGCTTTTCTCGGCGCCCTCCTCGCTCCAGCGGGTCTTCATCGACATCGAGTCCTTGCCCACTGGAATGGTCAGGCCCAGCTGCGGGCACAGCTCCATGCCGACGGCGCGAACGGTGTCGTACAACCGTGCGTCTTCGCCCGGATGGCCGGCGGCGGCCATCCAGTTGGCGGACAATTTGATGTCGGAGATCTTCTCGATGCGCGCCGCTGCCAGGTTGGTCAGCGTTTCGCCAATGGCCATGCGGCCTGACGCCGGCGCGTTCAGCAATGCCAGCGGCGTGCGCTCGCCCATTGCCATGGCTTCGCCAGTGTAAACATCGTAGCTGGTAGCCGTGACGGCGCAGTCAGCGACCGGCACCTGCCAAGGGCCGACCATCTGATCGCGAGCGACCTGGCCGGTGATGCTGCGGTCACCGATGGTGATGAGGAAGCTCTTGCTGGCGACCGCAGGGTGGCGCAGCACCCGTGTGACCGCCTCGCTCAGATCAACCGTAGCCGCATCGAAGTCATCGCCCAGTTCCGCTTCGCGGCTGGCGCTGCGATGCATGCGCGGCGGCTTGCCGAGCAGCACTTCGAGCGGCATATCCACCGGGGTGTTGCCGAAATGGCTGTCGGTGACGGTCAGTTGTGGCTCTTCGGTCGCCTCGCCGACGACGGCGAACGGGCAGCGCTCTCGTTCGCAGATGGCCTGGAAACGCTCGAAATCGACGGCGCTGACGGCCAGTACGTAGCGCTCCTGGGACTCGTTGCTCCAGATCTCGTGCGGGGCCATGCCCGGCTCGTCGTTGGGCACGTTGCGCAGTTCGAAGCGGCCACCGCGGCCGCCATCGTTGACCAGCTCCGGGAAGGCGTTGGAGATGCCACCGGCGCCGACGTCATGGATGAAGGCGATGGGGTTCTGGTCGCCCAGCTGCCAGCAACGGTCGATGACCTCCTGACAACGGCGTTCCATTTCCGGGTTCTCACGCTGCACCGAGGCGAAATCCAGATCGGCAGAGCTGGCACCGGTCGCGACCGAGGAAGCGGCGCCTCCGCCCAGGCCGATCAGCATGGCCGGGCCGCCGAGCACGATCAGCTTGGCGCCAACGGTAATCTCGGCTTTCTGTACGTGATCTTCACGGATGTTGCCCATGCCACCGGCGAGCATGATCGGCTTGTGATAACCACGCACCTCGTCGCCGCGCGGCGTGTTGATCGACTGCTCGAATGTACGGAAGTAACCGGTCAGCGCCGGGCGGCCGAACTCGTTGTTGAACGCGGCGCCGCCCAGCGGGCCTTCGATCATGATGTCCAGCGGCGTGACGATGCGTTCCGGCTTGCCATAGGCCTGTTCCCACGGCTGTTCGAAGCCGGGAATGTTCAGGTTGGAGACGGTGAAGCCAGTCAGACCTGCCTTGGGCTTGGCTCCGCGGCCGGTGGCGCCCTCGTCGCGAATTTCGCCACCGGAACCGGTGGAAGCACCGGAGAACGGCGAGATGGCGGTCGGGTGGTTGTGGGTTTCCACCTTCATCAGGATGTGCACCGGCTCCTGCACCGCGCCGTACTGGCGGGTTTCAGGATTGGGGAAGAAACGCCCTGCGGTGTGGCCAACGATGACCGACGCGTTGTCCTTGTAAGCGGACAGCACGTTCTCGCTGTGCATCTGGTAGGTGTTCTTGATCATGCCGAACAGCGACTTGTCCTGGCTTTCGCCGTCGATGTCCCAGCTGGCATTGAAGATCTTGTGGCGGCAATGCTCGGAATTGGCCTGCGCGAACATCATTAGCTCGATGTCGTGCGGGTTGCGCTTGAGGCCCTGGAAGGCGCTGACCAGATAATCGATTTCGTCTTCGGCCAGGGCCAGGCCCAGTTCGATATTGGCCTTTTCCAGCGCGGCGCGGCCGCCACCGAGGATATCTACTGCAGTCAGCGGCTTAGGCTCGGCATGGCTGAACAGGTTGGTGGCTTCTTCGAAGCGATCGAGCACCAGTTGCGTCATGCGGTCGTGCAGTGCCGCGGCAATCAGCTGTGTATCGCTATCGGAAAACTCGCCCTGCACGTAATAGGCGATGCCCCGCTCCAGCCGCTGGATCTTCTCCAGGCCGCAGTTGTGGGCGATATCGCTCGCCTTGCTCGACCACGGCGAGATGGTGCCGAAGCGCGGCACCACAAGAAACAGCTGACCGGCAGGTTCCTGCACCGGCACGCTGGGGCCGTACTTCAGCAGGCGGGTCAGTACGTTCTGCTCATCCGCGCCAAGCGTGCCGGAAACCTCGGCGAAATGGGCGAACTCGGCATACAGCCCGCTGACGGCGGGGACCTTATCGGTCAGTTGTGCCAGGAGCTTGCCATGACGGAAGGCGGAAAGAGCGGGAGCGCCGCGCAGGATCAACATCGTCGGAACAGCCTCGGAGGGGGGAGCAGTCGGGGCGCGTATTCTAGCCCATGACGGCGGCCGAGGCTAAGGCTGAACACAGCCAGGCGCCGCGTGTTCCGACGGCGCGCCCCGCCTGGCTCGGATCAGTGCAGGATCTGGCTGAGAAACAGCTTAGTCCTGTCATTGACCGGACTGGTGAAGAACACCTCTGGCTCGGCCTGTTCGACTATCTCACCCTTGTCCATGAAGATCACCCGGTCCGCCACGGTGCGGGCGAAGCCCATCTCATGGGTCACGCAGAGCATAGTCATGCCGCTTTCAGCGAGGCTGACCATGGTATCCAGCACCTCCTTGACCATTTCCGGATCGAGCGCCGAGGTCGGCTCATCGAACAGCATGATCTTCGGCTTCATGCACAGCGCGCGAGCGATCGCCACGCGCTGCTGCTGGCCTCCGGAGAGCTGGCCGGGAAATTTGTTGGCCTGCTCCGGGATGCGCACGCGCTCCAGATAATGCATGGCGATTTCCTCGGCCTGCCGGCGTGGCAGCTTGCGCACCCACATTGGCGCCAGAGTGCAGTTCTGCAACACGGTCAGGTGTGGGAACAGGTTGAAGTGCTGAAAGACCATGCCGACTTCGCTGCGGATCGCCTCGATCTGTTTGAGGTCGCTGGTTAGCTCCACGCCATTGATGACGATGCGCCCCTGCTGGTGCTCTTCCAGGCGATTGAGGCAGCGGATGGTGGTGGACTTGCCGGATCCGGACGGACCACATAGCACGATGCGCTCGCCCTGGCGCACAGAGAGATTGATGTCCTTGAGCACATGGAACTGACCGAACCATTTGTGCACGCCCTGCATGCGGATGACCGGCTCGCTGCTCTGCTCGGCCTGTGCGTTTGAATCACTCATATATCACTCCTAATGCTTGTGGCCAGTGTCCAGCTTGCGCTCCAGGCGCATCGAATAGCGGGACATGCCGAAACAGAACATCCAGTACACCAGCGCGGCGAACACGTAGCCCTCGGTGGACATGCCCAGCCATGCCGGGTCCGAGGTGGCGCGCTTGATGCTGTTGAGGAAGTCGAACAGGCCGATGATGATCACCAGACTGGTGTCCTTGAACAGGGCAATGAAGGTGTTGACGATGCCCGGTATCACCAGCTTCAGCGCCTGCGGCAGGATCACCAGCAGCGTGCTGCGCCAGTAGCCAAGGCCCATGGCCGCCGCGGCCTCGTACTGCCCCTTGGGGATCGCCTGCAGGCCGCCGCGCACCACCTCGGCGATATAGGCGGCCTCGAAGAACACCACCATCAGCATCGCCCGCAGCAGCTTGTCGAGGCTCATGCCTTCGGGCAGGAACAGCGGCAGCATGACCGAGGACATGAACAGCACGGTGATCAACGGCACGCCGCGCCAGAACTCGATGAAGGTTACGCAGAGCACGCGAATAGCCGGCATATCCGAGCGCCGTCCCAATGCCAGCAGAATGCCCAGTGGCAACGCACCGGCAATGCCCACTGCAGCGATCACTACCGTTAGCATGAGCCCGCCCCACTGGCTGGTCGGCACCGTCTGCAGGCCGAGGAAGCCACCATGCAGCAGCCAGTAGGCCAGCAGCGGGTAAACCAGCAGATAGCCCAGCCCGTAGCGCAACTTGTGTGGCATCTGCCGCAGGAACAGCGGTGCCGCACCGATGATAGCCAGCCAGGCTGCCGCATCGACACGCCAGCGCAGCTCCGTGGGATAGAAGCCGTACATGAACTGACCAAAGCGGGTCTGAATGAACACCCAGCAGGCACCTTCGCGACTGCAATCGGCGCGGGTGTCGCCGGTCCAGTCCGCCTTGAAGATGGCCCACTCAAGTACCGGCGGCACGATCAGCCAGACGAGGTACAGCCCCACGAGGGTCAGCAGGGTGTTGATCCAGCTGGAGAACAGATTGGCCCGTAGCCAGCCGAGCGCACCGATGCTGATCGTCGGTGGTGGCAGGTCGGGCTTGAAGGTATGAATAGTCATGCGCTCACCGCTCGATCAGCGCAATGCGCTTGTTGTACCAGTTCATCAGCAGCGAAATGCTGATGCTGATGGCCAGATAGACGCTCATGGTGATGGCCATGGTTTCGATGGCCTGCCCGGTCTGGTTGAGCACCGTACCGGCGAACAACGACACCATGTCCGGATAGCCGATGGCCGCCGCCAGGGACGAGTTCTTCGCCAGATTGAGGTACTGGCTGGTCAGCGGCGGCACGATTACTCGCAACGCTTGTGGCACGATCACCAGCCGCAATACCTGGCCCGGCCGCAAGCCAAGAGATGCCGCCGCTTCGTTCTGGCCATGGCTGACCGCCTGAATGCCCGAACGCACCGTCTCGCCGATGAACGCCGCGGTGTACACCGACAACGCCACCACAATCGACACCAGCTCGGGTATCACGACCCACCCACCACGGATATTGAAGCGCTGTAGCTCGGGTACCTCCCAAGTGAAAGGGGCGCCCGCAATGAATGTCCCCAGCCACGGAATCGCCAGGAAAAGCCCCAGGCTGGTCCAGAACACCGGAAACATTTTCCCGGTGGCATGCCGCCGCGCGCGCGCCCAACGATTGAGCAGGACCACCGCAACCAGCGCGACCAGCAGTGCCAGCCAGAACGCCCAGAAGCCATCCGCAGCGCTGGGTGCCGGCATCTGCACGCCGCGGTTGTTGATAAATACCGCATCCCACAAGCTCAGGCTGTTACGTGGCCCAGGCAACGGGCTGATCACTGCGAAGTAGACGAAGAAGATCAGCAGCAACGGCGGGACGTTGCGGAAGATCTCTATATAGAGCGTTGCCAACTGGCGCATCAGCCAGTTGCTTGAGAGTCGCCCCACTCCGAGGACGAAACCCATGACCGTGGCCAGGATTATCCCTATGACGCTGACCAGCAGGGTATTGAGCAATCCGACCCAGAAGACACGACCATAGGTGTCGCTCTCTCTGTAATCGATCAGGTGCTGTGAGATACCGAAGCCGGCGGCGTTGTTCAGGAAGCCGAACCCGGAGGTGATACCGCGATGGGAAAGATTGGTCTGCGTGTTATGAAACAGGTACCAGCCGAACGCTACCACCGCCAAAACCGCTAATACCTGGAACACCCAAGCGCGTATTTGTGGATCGGTGAGCAACGAACGTCGCGGCACAGTGCCTTTGGCGATCGAACGCATTGAAAGTCCTCATGCCGCACGGCTGGCCCTTTCGGGCCGGCCGTGCTCATCCATGAACATGGCCGGCACCAGGCCGGCCAGCGGGCTCAGCGCACCGGCGGTGCGTATTGCAGGCCACCGTTGTTCCACAAGGCATTGAGGCCGCGCTCGATCTTCAGCTCGCTGCCAGCCCCTACGTTGCGATCGAAGATCTCACCATAATTGCCCACTTGCTTGACGATCTGAACCGCCCAGTCTTTCGGCAATTTGAGATCCTTGCCGTACTCACCTTCCGCGCCGAGCAGACGTGCCACATCGGGGTTCTTGGTGCTTTTGGCGGTCTCTTCGACATTGGCAGCGGTCACGCCAAGCTCTTCGGCATTCACCATGGCGAACAGCGTCCAGCGCACGATATCGAACCACTCCTCATCACCCTGGCGGACTGCTGGGCCAAGCGGCTCCTTGGAGATCACCTCGGGCAACACGACATACTGATCGGGATTGGCCAGCTTGATACGCTGGGCATAGAGCTGTGACTGGTCAGAGGTCAGCACGTCGCAGCGACCGGACTCCAGCGACTTGGCGCTTTCGTCAGACGTGTCGTAGGTAATGGGGGTGTATTTCAGGCTGTTGGCGCGGAAATAGTCGGAAAGGTTCAGCTCGGTGGTGGTTCCAGCCTGGATGCACACTGTGGCGCCATCCAGCTCCTTGGCGCTGCTGACGCCGAGCTCCTTGTTCACCAGAAAACCTTGCCCATCGTAGTAGGTCACGCCGGTAAAGTTCAGCCCCATGGCTGCGTCACGCGAGCTGGTCCAAGTGGTGTTGCGCGAGAGCACATCGACTTCGCCCGACTGCAGCGCAGTGAAACGCTCCTTGGCGGTCAGCGGGCTGTACTTGACCTTACTGGCATCGCCGAACACTGCTGCAGCGACTGCGCGACAGACATCGACATCAATACCCAGATACTGCCCTTTGGCATCGGCGTAAGAAAAGCCCGGAAGGCCGTCACTGATGCCGCACTGCACGAATCCTTTCTTCTGCACCGCATCGAGGGTCGCCCCTGCCTGCGCCAGCCCGCTGACGCCCAGCAACGACGCTGCACCCAGCGCAGCCAGTGTGGATTTCACCCTAATCATCGAAACCTCCAGTTTGCTTTCTTATTCTCGGGTTCCGGCCATACGTCCCTCGACGCCCCTATCGGACAACAGCGAGGCGACGGCAGCCTGACCTGAGTCTAGTCGCCCTTGGATGATCGGCAACGTTGTTTGATTTCATCGCCGCGCCCCGTATTTAAAGGCCGCTTGCGGCCAGGGCGGGCAGGACGAAGCAAGCCGCGTACCAGCTCTTTGCGTGGTGTGAACAAGAGGCTCTCGCACCGGTTCTATCGCCGCGCAGGACCGGGTAACCTCGCGTTACTTCCTCGCCGGCAGCACCTGACTGCCCCAAGACGAGGCGACCTGCCCCCAACTGGAGCCGATCCATGAGCGAACCGTTGATACTCGAACCCACTGAAGTAGCTGATGCCTGCGTAATCTGGCTACATGGCCTGGGCGCTGATCGCTATGACTTTCTGCCGGTGGCCGAGGCGTTGCAGCAACGCCTGCACAGCACGCGCTTCGTTCTACCCCAGGCACCGACGCGTCCAGTAACCATCAACGGCGGCTGGAGCATGCCGAGCTGGTACGACATCCTTGCCATGAGCCCCGCTCGGGCTATCAACCACGAGGAACTTGAAGCCTCAGCTCAGCAGATCATCACGCTGATCGAAGCGCAGCGCGATGCGGGCATCGACCCGGCGCGCATTGTCCTGGCCGGCTTTTCCCAAGGTGGCGCGGTTGTCCTGCATACCGCCTTTCTACGCTGGAGAGGGCCGCTGGGGGGCATCGTTGCCCTTTCGACCTACGCGCCAACTTTCACCGAGTCACCGGCATTTTCCGCAGAAGCGCTGCACTACCCGGTGCTATGCCTGCATGGCAGTCGCGACGATGTGGTGCCTTCGGCTATGGGCCGCGCCGCGTATCAATGCCTGCACGATGCAGGCATCAAAGTAACCTGGCGCGACTATCCGATGGGGCACGAGGTGCTGCCCGAGGAGATCCGCGACATTGGCGAATGGCTCGCTGCACGTCTCGCCTGATATACAAAGCGTGCGCTCAGACTAAGGCGCACTTCGCTGCAGGGACGCGTCGTTGATAGAGGGTTGCATCAATCCGATCAGCTCGCTCCCCTGCAGGAATGGCCAAGGCCAGACTGATCAGCACGCTCGATACGCTGAAAGGCCGATAGCCATCGACGCTCTACCGTCAAAGACCACGCTGGCAACAGCGCGCTGGTCGAAAGACAGGCCATCCTGAGCGCGAGACTTCGCCACGAATGCGTCTTGCATTACACTGGCGCGCGACACTTTCCTAATAAATGACGAGAAGACCGTGCTCAAAGCACTCAAGAAAATCTTTGGCAAGGCCCCGGATGTGCGGGCCGGCGTAGCCGACAGCACCCCGGCTGCCGGCAACGAGGCGCAGCAGCACAGCGCGCCCTCCCAGCAGTCAGTCGAAACAACCGACACTTCATCCAAGCAGCTGGCCCCGGAGCGTAGTGCGGAAAAACCGCGACGTCAGCGCAGCAGCAAACCAGCCAAGCCAGCCGCCCCTGCATGGAAGCTGGAAGATTTCGCCGTCGAAGCCGTCGAAGGCAAAACCCGCTTCCACGACTTCAAGCTCGCGCCTGAGCTGATGCATGCGATTCACGATCTGGGATTCCCTTACTGCACACCGATCCAGGCCCAGGTGCTCGGCTACACCCTCGCCGGAAGAGACGCCATTGGCCGCGCCCAGACCGGCACCGGCAAGACGGCCGCCTTCCTTATTTCCACCATAACGCAGCTGCTCGATACACCGCCGCCGAAAGATCGCTACATGGGCGAGCCGCGCGCGCTGATCATCGCGCCGACCCGTGAGCTCGTGGTGCAGATTGCCAATGACGCGCTGGACCTGACCAAGTACACCAACCTGAACGTGATGAGCTTCGTTGGCGGCATGGATTTCGACAAGCAGCTCAAGCTGCTGGAATCGAAGTTCTGCGACATCCTGGTTGCCACGCCCGGTCGCCTGCTGGACTTCAACCAGCGTGGCGAGGTGCATCTGGACATGGTCGAGGTGATGGTGCTGGACGAGGCCGACCGCATGCTCGACATGGGCTTCATCCCACAGGTTCGCCAGATCATCCGGCAGACACCACCCAAGAGCGAGCGCCAGACCCTGCTGTTCTCCGCCACGTTCACCGATGACGTAATGAACCTGGCGCAGCAATGGACGACCAACCCGGCCGTGGTCGAGATCGAGCCGGAGAACGTCGCCAGCGACACCGTCGAACAGCACGTATTCGCCGTGGCCGGCAGTGACAAGTACAAGCTGCTGTACAACCTGATCACCCAGAATGACTGGACGCGGGTGATGGTCTTCGCCAACCGCAAGGACGAGGTACGGCGAATCGAAGAGCGCCTGACCCGCGACGGCATCAGCGCCGCGCAGATGTCCGGCGACGTGCCGCAGCACAAACGCATCCGAACACTGGAAGGCTTCCGTGAAGGCAAGATACGCGTGCTCGTGGCGACCGATGTCGCTGGTCGCGGCATTCATGTCGATGGCATCAGTCACGTGATCAACTTCACCCTGCCTGAGGATCCGGATGACTACGTGCACCGCATCGGACGAACCGGTCGTGCCGGCTCCAGCGGAACCTCGATCAGCTTCGCTGGCGAAGACGACTCCTTTGCCCTGCCGCCCATCGAAGCGTTGATCGGCCGCAAGATTCAGTGCGAGATGCCCTCGGCAGAACTGCTCGCCCCTGTTCCCCACTCTCGCTGAATCAGCCAGACGCGGTATCGGTTACCGCGTCCTCCTCCTGCAATGCCTACCCTGACTTGGCGATGACCTGAGTCAAGCCTCAGTCATTACGCAGCGGCTAGAGTTGTACACAGCACCGAACGCAAGGAGATAACCGATGGACAGCATTCACTGGCTTCTGACGCTCATCGTCATCGGCTTCATCCTGCTATGCGTAGGCTTCGCTTACCGGGACACGCAGTGGGGCGTGGGCTTGCTGGGGCTTGGAGTGCTCGCCATGTTTTCGACCCTAGCCTTCAAGATGTACATCACCTTTTACTGAAAGCTCAGCCCTTCTCGCTCCAGCGTTCGGCCGCAACCTGATCGCTGGCGCGACCTTCCACCCAGCGCGGCCCGGAGGACGTAGTTTCCTTTTTCCAGAATGGGGCCCGCGTCTTCAGATAATCCATTACGAAGCGACAGGCATCGAAGGCGGCATCGCGATGGGCGCTCGCCGCACCAACGAAAACGATTGGCTCGCCTGGCGCCAACGCGCCAACGCGGTGCAGTACATCAAGCCGCAATAGGGGCCAGCGCTGCTCCGCCTCGCTGATGATCTTTTCCAGCGCCTTTTCGGTCATCCCCGGCGCATGCTCGAGGAACATCCCGGCCACATCCTGGCCGTCATTGAAATCCCTTACGTACCCGACGAACCCGGCGACCCCACCAATCCCCAGGTTGGCCGCATGCAGCGCATTGAGTTCGGCACCGGGGTCGAACGCTGCCGTCTGTACACGAACCGCCATGCTCAGCCTCCGGTCACGGTGGGAAAGAAAGCGACTTCATCGCCATCGGTGATTGGCTCGTCGAGACCGCAGAGTTCCTGATTGCGGGCACACATCAGATTCTGCTCGGCAAGCACCTCCCAGACACCGCCCCGCGCAAGCAGCTGCCGGCGCAGGTCGTCCACGCAGGCAAGCGAGGCATCCCATTGCAGACGCTCGCCATCACTGCCAAGGGCTTCGCGATAGCGGGCAAAGAACTGGACCGTAATCATGCCTGCACCTGCCAGTGACCGCTCTTGCCGCCGAGTTTTTCCAGCAGGCGCACGCCTTCGATGACCATGCCGCGATCCACCGCCTTGCACATGTCGTAGATCGTCAGCGCAGCGACGCTGGCAGCGGTCAAGGCTTCCATCTCGACACCGGTCTGTCCGGCCAGCTTGCAGGCGGCGCGAATCAGCACGCAGTCTTCGCCATCCGCCTGCAGCTCGACCTTGATACTGGTGAGCAGTAGTGGATGGCACAGCGGAATCAGTTCGTAGGTCTTCTTCGCCGCCTGGATGCCGGCGATGCGCGCCACGGCGAAGACGTCGCCCTTGGGATGGCCACCCTGCTGGATCATCTGCAGAGTGTCCGGCAGCATGCGGACGCGGGCCTCGGCCACCGCTTCACGGGCGGTCACGGCCTTGTCGGTGACGTCGACCATGCTGGCCCGGCCTTGGGAATCGAGATGGGTGAGCATTCGGCGCTCCTGATCGGAAAATCACGAGTCTACCGCAGCCGCCGACGATGAACCCGCCCCCGTAAGAGGTACTACCGGGCATCGTCGCGCGCTTCTCCGCTACATGTGCGCTTCGGCGTATTCGGCCAGCACCGAACGCGGCACCCCCTGCAGGGTGATGTGAACACCGTGGGAAAAGTCCTTGAAGCGCTCGGTCAGGTAGGTAAGCCCCGAACTGGTCGCCGACAGATATGGCGTGTCGATCTGCGCCAGGTTACCCAGACAGACCACCTTCGAGCCGTTGCCCGCACGGGTGATGATGGTTTTCATCTGGTGTGGCGTGAGGTTCTGGCATTCGTCGATCAGGATCAGGCTCTGCTGGAAGCTGCGACCGCGGATGTAGTTCAGCGATTTGAACTGCAGCGGCACCTTTTGCAGGATGTAGTCGATGCTGCCGTGGGTGTTCTCGTCCTCCATGTGCAGTGCTTCGAGGTTATCGGTAATCGCGCCCAGCCATGGCTCCATCTTCTCGGCCTCGGTGCCGGGCAGAAAGCCGATATCCTCGTCCAGCCCCTGGACGCTGCGGGTGGCGATGATGCGCCGGTAGCGCTTGCTGACCACGGTCTGCTCGATGGCGGCAGCCAGCGCGAGAATGGTCTTGCCCGAACCGGCCGCGCCGGACAGGTTGACCAGATGGATGTCCGGATCGAGCAAGGCGAACAGCGCCAATGCCTGATGGATGTCCCGCGGGCGCAAGCCCCAGGCTTCCTGATGCAGCAGCGGCTCCTGATGGAGGTCAAGCAGCAGTAGCTCATCGGCCTTGATGCCCTTGATCCAGCCGACAAAGCCCTGTTCGTCGA
This sequence comes from Pseudomonas sp. E45-MNA-CIBAN-0222, assembly GCF_040310405.1. NCBI lineage: Bacteria > Pseudomonadati > Pseudomonadota > Gammaproteobacteria > Pseudomonadales > Pseudomonadaceae > Pseudomonas > Pseudomonas sp. E45-MNA-CIBAN-0222. The sequence goes on along the minus strand of NZ_JBEOPU010000007.1, from coordinate 237,274 downwards.
TGATGAACTCGTTGATGTGTACCGCGGGCAGGTTATCGGTCAGCTGTACGCGGTGCCAGGTGCGCCCATGGCCCTGATGGGTCTCGACCTTGCTTACGCGATCCCAAAACGAGCCGCTGACGCTGTGATAGCCAGGAGAAAGCTGGCCGACGTCATCGACTAGCTGATCGGTATGGTAATCCTCCGCCGCTACGCCACAGGCACGCGCCTTCAGGCGCATGTTGATGTCCTTGGTGACCAGCACTACAGGCACGCCGGGACGCTGTTTGCTCAGCTCGACCACCTGGTTGATGATCTTGTTGTCATTCAGATCTTCCGGTAATGCGTTTGGCTCGCCACGCTTGCTCATGAGAATCGACAGGCTGCCGGACGGCCCACTCTTGCCACGCTGGATCGGCACGCCGAGTTCGACCTCTTCCGGCGTTGCATCACCGAGCAGCTTGTCGATCAGACGAATCGCCTGACGGCACTCGGCTGCCACGCTGTGCTTGCCGGCCTTGAGTTGATCGAGCTCTTCCAGCACGGTCATCGGGATGGCGACCTGATGTTCCTGGAAGTTCAGCAAAGCGTTGGGATCGTGGATCAGTACATTCGTGTCGAGGACGTAGAGCGTGGGCTGGGTCGCGCGAGATCTGCCGTAGTCATCCATACCGATCACCTTCTTCTGGGGCCAGAAACGAAGAGCCGAAAGCGCTTCGCTGCACAGTGACCGCCATGCGATTCAGGTGAGCGGACGAGGGAAGCCGGTGGATTCGGGGCTGCCCAGGAGCCGCCACCTGTGTCGCAGGGTTCGGCGGTCTGAACTCGGTAATACCGTAAAAGTTATGACAGACAAAAGTCTTTTCCGTTGAACTCGACTTTTTTTTATCAATCGACCAAACGGCCTTGGCGCGTGGGTTTCGGCCGCGCTATTGTCGATGATCAAGGTGCGCGCTTTCGTCGCAGCGATTCACTTCCACGGTGACGTGCACCAACTGTGGAAAGTCGTGCAGCACAGTCTTGTAGTGGTCGGCGGTGTGCGCCTGATGCGTCACCAGGCTCAGGATGCAGCTGTATTGCGCACGCCCTACCCGCCACAGATGCAGATCGGTGACTTCGGTATCCGGCACCTCCTGCAGCGCCTCCCGAACCCTGTGCACCAGCGGATCATCCATCTCCCGATCGAGCAGTGCCTTGGCGGTATCCCGTAGCAGGCCGCGCGCCCAGACAAGGATAACCAGCGCACCGACGATACCCATCACCGGGTCCAACCAGCTCCAGCCGAAGAACTTGCCGCCCAGCAGCGCGATGATCGCAGCCACCGACGTCAGCGCATCGGTCAGCACATGGATGAAGGCGGCGTGCCGATTCAGGTCCTTGCCACCCGAAGCGCGCTCATGCGAATGGTCATGCCCGTGGTCACCGTGGTCGTGGTCGTGGTCGTGGTCGTGGTCGTGGTCGTGGTCATGCTGATCCCGAAGCAACCAGGCGGACAGCAGATTCACCAGCAAGCCGATCACCGCGACCATCAACGCCGCATCGAAACCGATCGCGACCGGCGACCAGAGCCGCGACAGCGATTCGCCGATCATGAACAGCGCCACGACGACCAGCAGCAAGGCGCTGGTGAAACCGGCCAGGACCTCGATCTTCCAGGTTCCGAACGCAAAACGCTGGTCCGTCGCATAGCGCCGAGCCAGCAGATACGCCAGCGCCGCCAGGCCGATGGCGACCATGTGCGAGGCCATATGCCAACCGTCCGCAAGTAAGGCCATGGAGTTGAACCAGTATCCGGCGACGATTTCCACCACCATGGTCAAGCCGGTCAGAATAACCACCGCCCAGGTCTGACGCTCGGAGCTGCGCTCCAGCGGACGGTAGTCGTGGGGCGGTTGCCATTGCGCATGATTGCAGCCAGACATACGAACTCCTTGGTTGACGCCTTCTAGCTTTTGCCTTGCCACGCAGGGAAGGTCAACCGTTGCCTATGGCGGCTATAGCTGGAGCCGCTCCGCTCGTACCCCTACAATCGCGCCATCAGACAGGAGACCCGTACATGCTGATGGTGATTTCCCCCGCCAAGACGCTCGACTACGAAACACCCCCGATAACCGAACGCTTCACCCAGCCTCAATACCTGGAGCACTCGCAGCTGCTGATCGACCAGTTGCGCGATTACTCACCAGCGCAGATCAGCGAACTCATGCACCTTTCCGACAAGCTGGCCGCCTTGAACGTCGCGCGCTACGGCAGCTGGTCGGCTGACTTCACGCCGGAGAATGCCAAACAGGCCCTGCTCGCCTTCAAGGGCGATGTCTACACCGGACTGAGCGTCGAGGATTTCACCGAGAGCGACCTGCTGTTCGCACAGGAGCATCTGCGCATGCTGTCGGGGCTCTACGGCCTGTTACGGCCGCTGGACCTGATGCAGCCGTATCGGCTGGAAATGGGCACCAAACTGACCAATCCGCGCGGCAAGGATCTCTACGCGTTCTGGGGCGAGCGCATCAGTGGCTGGTTGAACGAGGCGCTCGCCGAGCAGGGTGACGATGTTTTGCTGAACCTGGCCTCCAACGAGTACTTCAGCGCGGTCAAACGCAAGGCGTTGAACGCACGGGTCATCAATGTCGACTTCAAGGACATGAAGAACGGCCAGTACAAGATCATCTCGTTCTACGCCAAGAAAGCTCGGGGGCTCATGGCCCGCTGGGTGATCAAGGAGCGTATTGGCGACCCCAACCAGCTGTCCGGGTTCGATTACGAGGGGTATCGATACAGTCCCGCTGATTCATCCGCCGATCGCCTGGTATTCCTGCGCGATGCGGCCGACGAGTAAGGCGAAACCAGCGGCGGAGCCACTACGGTTCCGCCCGTCCCGAACCAGTGAAACGAACGCCGACGTCCAGCGTGGCGCACTCGGCCTGTCTTAGCGCACCTCTTGTTCTGTCCCCAGCCAATCGCAAAGAGCAGCGTCCAGGCTGCTGATGAACCCGTGATTCCGTTCAAAAAAACTCACCGATCAACGGTAGTTGGCTCGGGAACTATCCAGCACGGGTGGCAATCATAAGCGCGTACCGACAATTCCAGGTGGAAAGGGACGTCGCACATGAACGTGCATTGGGTTACTAGTCTTGCAAACCGCTACGCCCCCAGCCGCGACGCGGCTCCGGCGATAGCGCAACCTCCGGCAGCAAAGCTGCTGAACATACGGCCACCGGCCGAGGCGTCGACCATTGCCAGCACGGCATTGGCTGCGACATATGCCGAGCAAGGCACGAACAGAGGGTTACGGCCATGCAAACGCAATGCCCCCATCCAAATCCGAAAAACAGCGGATTCACAGCTCTGCTCGCGACGATGGTGCTCATTACCTCGCCATCGGTCAGCCATCACGTCCTGCGCAGTTCGCCCTGACTGGCACCTCGCATGAGACATAGTCGGCCTGGCGGCCATAGACGATCTATCTAAACAGCAGATTTCCGATCCTGAGGCATTGCCTTGGAATACAGCGAGGCTCGTTCCGGCCATCCGGGGGCTTGCGCTAAAGAACACGAAACCCCAGGCGCTGCCATGAGGCTGGCGTCACCGGACAAGTAGAACGACCTTCGAAACGTTTTCAGGAGAAGCAATATGATCCCGGTTATTCTTTCAGGTGGTAGCGGCTCCCGACTGTGGCCCCTTTCCCGCAAGTCGTTCCCCAAGCAATTCCTCGCGCTAACAGGCGAACAAACGCTATTTCAACAGACCGTTGAGCGCCTGGCCTTTGAAGGCATGCAGCAGCCCCTGCTGGTGTGCAACAAAGATCACCGCTTCATCGTCAAGGAGCAGCTCGCTGCTCGTAAACTCGGCGTACAAGGTTTGCTGCTTGAGCCCTTTGGCCGCAACACCGCTCCGGCTATCGGCATTGCAGCGATGAAGCTGGTAGAGGAAGGCCGCGACGAACTGCTGCTGGTCCTGCCGGCAGACCACGTGATCGAAGACCAGAAGGCATTCCAGCGCTCGCTGGCGCTGGCAACCAATGCTGCCGAGAATGGCGAGATGGTGCTTTTCGGCATTCCGCCGACTCGCCCGGAAACCGGTTTTGGCTATATCAAAGGTAGCCAGGATGCTAACGACGGCCTGCCAGAGGGCATCAAGCGTGTCGCTCAGTTTGTCGAAAAGCCTGATGAAGCGCGCGCCCAGAGCTATCTGGAGTCGGGTGACTACTTCTGGAACAGCGGCATGTTCCTGTTCCGCGCCAGCGTGTTCCTGGACGAGCTGAAGAAGCATGACCCGGACATCTACGACACCTGCACGCTGGCGCTCGAGCGCAGCGTGAAGCACGGCGACGAAGTATTGATCGATCCGGCCACCTTTGCCTGCTGCCCGGACAACTCGATCGACTACGCAGTGATGGAAAAAACGCAACTGGCGTGCGTGGTCCCCATGTCTGCCGGTTGGAACGATGTCGGCTCGTGGTCCTCGATCTGGGATGTGCACCAGAAAGACGAGAATGGCAACGTCCTCAAAGGCGATGTGATTGCCGAGGATTCGCGTAACTGCCTGGTTCACGGCAACGGCAAGCTGGTCACGGTACTGGGCTTGGACAACATCGTGGTAGTGGAGACCAAGGACGCCATGATGGTCGCCCACAAGGACAAGGTGCAGGACGTCAAGAAGCTGGTCAGCAAGCTCGACGCCCAAGACCGCAGCGAAACCAAGAACCACTGCGCCGTCTACCGCCCGTGGGGCTGGTACGACTCGGTGGACATGGGTGGCCGCTTCCAGGTCAAGCGCATCTGCGTGAACCCCGGCGCCAGCCTTTCTCTGCAGATGCACCACCACCGTGCCGAGCATTGGATCGTTGTTTCCGGTACCGCTCAGGTCACCTGTAACGACAAGACTTTCCTGTTGACCGAGAACCAGTCGACTTACATTCCGATCACCTCGGTACACCGCCTCGCCAACCCGGGAAAGATTCCACTGGAGATCATCGAAGTCCAGTCCGGTAGCTATCTGGGCGAAGACGACATCGAACGCTTCGATGACGTTTATGGACGCGCCGAGCAGAGCAGTGAAGCAAAAGTTGCCCGCTGATCCCTGCTGGTAGAAAAGAAAAACCCGCTTCGGCGGGTTTTTCTTTTACGAATTCTGGCTCTATACACTCCATCGCGGGCATACTCCCCTCATAGCAAAAACACAGCGCCGTACTTTGCTGCCTCTGTATGCCTCGCTTTTTTGAACTACTACTCGAATCTGTCGCTTGCCTGTAGTTACTTAAACCTTTTCTATTGCCCTTGGGTCTCATAGACATAAGCTCGCACCCCCGCACCGGAAAATTACGGTTACAACGAGGCTGCATCTTTTCCGTTTCAGATGCGTCTTAATTGAAATTTAAACAATAGGATCCTTACGTGACGAAAGAAGAACTGCGCGCCGAACTTGAGCGCCAGGCCCAGCGCTTTACCAATGTTTACGGCGGTGAAATTACGACTTACGCTGCTGAACGCGAACCTGAGCGCAAGCCATGGCGAAAAAAACCCACTGTTCTTGATCAGGTTTTTCAGCAAGAGCTGCAGAAGCTTGAACAGGAAAAACGTTCTGGCCACGAGAGTAATGTGGCAGAACAGGCGTAATTCGGATTTCAGGCATGTCGAAAACAGCCTTCAGAGCAGCCTATACGCTGACTGGCGATAGCAGCCTTGGACCCGAAGCCGAAATATTAGCGCTTACCGCCCAACAAAGAGCCTAATAAGCCTCTTGCCAACTGTCGCCCCAGTTGACTGGCGGCCTGACTCAATGCGCTTTTGACTACTCGCCCAGCTAGATCGCCTATATCGCTTTCAGAATTGCTCTTACCTCGCCGAGGCTTTTCGGCTTTACCACTGAGTGGCTCAGGGGCCTGCATAGCGCGAGCACTCAACATCTCATAAGCCGATTCACGATCAAAAACCTTGTCGTAACGACTGCGCAGACCAGACTGAGCGACAAGCCCCGCACGCTCCGCCTCGCTCAGCGGCCCAACACGCGACTGGGGCGGCGCAATCGCCACCCGCTGCACCATCGCCGGCGTGCCCTTTTCTTCCAGCCCACCAACCAGCGCCTCGCCGATCCCCAGCTGAGTGAGCACCTCCAGCGTCACCAAGTCTGGGTTGGCGCGAAAACCATCGGCCACCGAGCGCAGTGCTTTTTGCTCTTTGACGGTATAAGCCCGCAAGCCATGCTGAATACGCAAGCCAAGTTGCGCCAGCACCTGATCAGGCAGGTCGGCAGGGGACTGGGTAACGAAATAGACGCCCACCCCCTTCGAACGAATCAGCCGCACTACTTGCACCAACCGCTCCTGAAGCGCCTTTGGGGTATCACCAAACAACAGGTGCGCCTCATCGAAGAACAGTGCCAGCATCGGCTTGTCGGCATCGCCGCGCTCCGGCAGCTGCTCGAACAATTCGGCGAGAAGCCACAGCAGAAACGTTGCATAGACTTTCGGTGCTTCGTGCACCAGCACGCTGGCATCGAGTAAGTGGATAACGCCTCGTCCATCCGGCGCCGGGCGCAGCAAATCCTCGAGCTGCAATGCTGGCTCACCGAACAACGCCTCGACACCCTGTTGCTCGAGTGTCGCTAGCCGTCTGAGCAAGGCCTGTGACGAGGCTGCCGTGAACAGCGCACTATCCTCGCCCAGCACCTGAGGCTCAGCTTTGAGGTGCGCGAGCAACGCCTTGAGATCCTTCAAGTCGAGCAATAGCAGACCTTCGCGATCCGCTACCTTGAACGCGGCGTACAACGCCGCCTGCTGGCTGTCGGTCAGTTGCAGCAGATTGCCCAACAATAGCGGGCCCATCTCGCTCAAAGTGGTGCGCAAAGGGAGCCCGCTTCGACCATGCACGTCCCACAGCGTAACCGGATATGCCTGTGGCTGATGATCCAGCCAGGGCATGCTGGCGATCCGCTCGGCGATCTTGCCTTGCGGAACGCCGGCTGCGCCCAGGCCGCTGAGATCCCCCTTGATGTCAGCGGCGAACACCGCAACCCCGGCGTCACTGAACTGCTCAGCCAGGCGCTGCAACGTCACTGTCTTGCCAGTGCCGGTTGCTCCTGCGATCAAGCCGTGCCTATTGGCCAGACGTAAGGACTGACCGTTCGGCTCGCCCGAGGCATCTGCACCCAGTATCAGACGATCAATCACTGCCTTCATCAACCCGCCTCCGTGCCGTGTTCGCCCGGCCCGAATGGACCGTTCTCCCTCGCCGCCACTGACCTGGCCTGTGCCGCATCCCGACCGGCCTCCTCGCTCTGCAAGCGAACCCAGAGCGCCGCAGCCTCAGCGAAGTCGGCGCCCTGCTCGGACGACAGCGCTTCGGGGTCGTATCGCTGCGTACAGCCACTACCGATGATGGGTGGTGCCTTGGCTACGGCTCGCTCGAGGGGGTCGGTCACGGTGACTCCGGGCTGTCAGTTGAATACCATGGTCTTGTTGCTGTGTACCAGAACGCGGTCTTCCAAGTGATAGCGCAGACCGCGAGAAAGCACCATCTTCTCCACATCCTTGCCTAGCCGAACCATGTCCTCGATGCTGTCGCGATGGCTGACGCGCACCACGTCCTGCTCGATAATTGGGCCGGCGTCGAGCTCCTCGGTGACATAGTGACAGGTGGCGCCGATCAGCTTCACGCCGCGCAGCGAGGCCTGGTGATACGGCTTGGCACCAACGAAGGACGGCAGAAAGCTGTGATGGATATTGATCACGCGCTGAGCGAACTCTTCGCATAGCTCCGAGGGCAAAATCTGCATATAGCGGGCCAGCACAATAACGTCGGCACGCTGTTCGTGCACAAGGCGAGTCACCTCGGCGAAGGCCTCCTGCTTGTTGGCAGGATCGACCGGCACGTGTACGTAGGGAATGCCATGCCACTCGACCATGCTACGCAGGTCATTGTGGTTGGAGATCACGCACGGAATATCGCAATCCAGCTCCCCACTGTGCCAGCGGTGCAACAGGTCAGCCAGGCAATGGGACTCGCGACTTGCCATCAGCACCACGCGCTTGCGCTGCTCCGAATCGGTAATGCGCCACTCCATTGAGAACTCTCGAGCAATCGGCGCAAATGCTTGGCGGAATCCGTCGAGATCGAAGGGCAGCGAGTCCGCACGAATCTCATGGCGCATGAAGAACCAGCCGCTCTGATGGTCGGAGTGGTGGTTGGCTTCAGTGATCCAGCCATTGTAGGTGGCGAGGAAGTTACTGACCTTGGCAACAATGCCAACGCCATCGGGACAGGCAATAACCAGCCTGAAAGTGCGCATTAACGGTACTCCGACTCAAAGGAAAACGCGGCATTCTAGCTCAGCCGGCAAAACCACGGCCATCACGATAAACGCTGAAGCACCTCAGCCAATTACCAGAAATCCAGACAGACCGCCTGGCTGTCGCCCCGCGGCGCATGCATGTAAACAAACACATAAAATCTATCGAAAAAACCTGTCCAATAAATCAAGGATCACGGGTGTTTTAAGCTTGTGCAGTTCAGGTATTAGCTACTCGCCGCTTCAGGAAATATCCATTCAAATAGTAGCCCCGCTTTTTTACGCCTCCATATTTACTTGCGCATTACGCAGGACTATGATTGCTGCCACTTGCGTTCAAACCTATACCAAGGAAGTCACATGTCACTGATCAATGAGTATCGCGCCACAGAAGAGGCCATCAAGGAACTTCAGGAGCGTCTGAAGTCGCTCTCCGAAGATGACAAACTGAAAAAGGAACTGGAGTTCGAAGGCAAACTGCGCGAACTCATGGGCGAATACCAGAAGTCACTGCGCGACATCATCGCCCTGCTCGATCCGGAAGCCTCGCGTGCCGGCAAGAGCCCGCGCACTGCCAAAGCGCCGACGACCAGCAAGCGCGCTCGCCGCGTCAAGCAGTACAAAAACCCGCACAGCGGCGAAGTGATTGAAACCAAGGGCGGCAACCACAAGACGCTGAAAGAATGGAAAGCCCAGTGGGGCTCTGAAACCGTTGAAAGCTGGGCCACTCTTCTAGGCTAAGCAACGCCGGTTTTATAACCAACGCCGCGTCCCGACATTAACAACCTTGTCGGGACGCGGCGTTTTTTATTGTGGGTCACTCAGCCCAGCCCAGCACCAGGTTTCGCGTACGAATAGACTGCCGCGCTTGCAACGCACTAGTTGTTTAATCCGTAACGTTCACGCATCTCGCTGCCATACGCATGCCATTGCTGCAACAGTTGTTGCTGAGCAGGTGTTGCAGTGGCCATGAACCGTTGTATCTCTGTGTCGAACTGCCCAAGAGTATTGGGCGCGCCACACGCCTCTTCGCTCAAGCGCTGCTGGCAGAAACGGTACCAGTGCGATTTTTCCTCGACGGATAACGCTTCGGGAAAGTTACGGGCACGATACCGAAATAGCAGTTCTTCAAGGCGCGCATCATCGAAATGGTACTGCTGCCTCGCCAGTTCGGCAGGGGTCAAGTTCCGAATCTGATCGCATAGGCGCCGATCCCGTTCGCCAAGAAAACCGTCATATAGCTGTTGCTCAGGATCATCGCTGCCGACGAAACCTTCCTCACGATATACATCATCGAGCTTACCGCCCCAGACGTGCTTTTGATCACGCAGAGCGGCTGCACGCCCGAGGCAAACCGACATATCCACGCCAAGACGCTGGATATCCTGCGCGCGCAGCACCTTGAGCGGCGCCACTACAGGGCACCGATTGACGTGGATCAGCTTGAGGGGCACCGGGAGCTCACCCACCGCAAGCTGGTCATGACGGGTGTACAGACGCCTGCGCAGCGTTTCGGCGCTTTCCTGCAGTAGTGGCCCGGTCTCGGCCTGCAAGTCACAGACAATCAGCGCATTGCGATTGCGCGGATGCCAGGCCAGCGGCAGAACAACCGAGAGGAAATGCCGGGCGGCGGAAAAACGACCGGACACATGCACCAGCGGCTCGAGCAAATTGATCTGTTCAAGCACCGCCTGCTTGCGGCGCAGATTGAATAGATAGTCGTACAGCTTCGGCTGATAGCTGCGCACGAGCCTAGCCAGGGCGATGGTGGCACGCACGTCGGACAACGCATCGTGGGCATTCAGATGCTCCAGTCCATTGGCTACGCTCAGCCGTTCGAGTTTGAGCGTGACACGCCCCTCCTCCTCCGGCCATACCAATCCTTCCGGACGCAACGCGTATGCCGTGCGCACGAGGTCGATCAGATCCCAACGGCTATTGCCGCCCTGCCACTCACGCGCGTAAGGGTCATAAAAATTGCGATACAGACTGTAGCGGGTCACCTCGTCATCGAAGCGCAGACTGTTGTAGCCGGCCCCGCACGTGCCGGGCATCGACAGTTGCTGATGCAGCCGTTGGATGAATTCAGCCTCGCATAGCCCCTTCTGCCGCAGGGTTGCCGGGGTGATCCCCGTCACCAGGCAAGCAGCTGGATGCGGAAGAATGTCATCGCCAGGGCGGCAATAGATGTTCAGCGGTTCGCCGATTTCCTCGAGCGCCTCATTGGTGCGGATACCCGCAACTTGCAATGGGCGATCACGGCTGGGCGACACCCCTGTGGTTTCGAAGTCATACCAGAAGATGCTTGAAGTCACGGGAGATTCCTTCTCGATCAGCGCAGCAGTCTATCAGCCGATCCGGGAAACCGTTGTCTCCAGACAGGCGACGGCCTGACCATTGCAGCCGCAACCCACCCAGCGGGCGTGTCTGCGAACAACATCCTGCAATGAAGCGGGCATTTCGCCATAATTGCGCCCCCACCGGCCCATCAGGTGCAGCTCGACTCGTTCATGCATTGCCGCAGCAGCGGGTTGCCGCATAGCATCGACCTTTGCCTGCCTCAGACGATTTTACCTTTGCCTTCCACTCTCGATCGCCAACCGCTGCTCGACAATAGCCATCGCGTAGAAACGCCCGAAGGCATTGACCTGCTGCTGCGCCCAGCCGGGCTGGTGCCACGCGCACTCGCGTTTGCCATCGACCTGGCGATTCGCGCCGCTATCCTGCTGGCGCTGTTCATTACTTTCGGGTTGCTGGGCAAGTTCGGCATGGGTTTGGGGGCTCTGCTGCTGTTCCTCGTGCAGTGGTGGTATATGGTGCTGTTCGAGGTGTTTAATCAGGGCCGTACGCCCGGCAAGCACTGGCTGGGACTGCGTGTCGTGCACGACGACGGCACACCCGTCGGCTGGACCTCCTCGCTCACCCGCAACCTATTGCGGTTCGTCGATATGCTGCCGTTCGGGTACTTTCTCGGCGCGCTGAGCTGCCTCGGTCACCCTCTCTTCAAACGCCTAGGCGACCTTGCTGCCGGTACCCTGGTGGTTTATCAGGAAAAGCCCACACCCCGCCCCGCGCTTCCCGACGCGGAGGCCGCAGCGATCGCGCTCAGCCTGACCCTCGAGGATCAACGCGCGCTGATCGGGTTTGCCGAGCGCCATGACAGTCTTTCCGTCGAGCGGCGTCTTGAACTCGCGGCAATCCTCGCCGAGCCGCTGGCAACCACGGCCGAGCATGCCGAGGCGAAAATCCACGGCATCGCGCGCACTCTGGTAGGCGCCCCATGAAGCAAGCCTTGTTCGAGCGCCAACACCACGTCGAGTGGCAGGCATTATCAGCCCAGCTGGAGGCACTGGAGCGCGGCAAGCCAGGCCCGGGGCAAGCCGAAACATTCCCCGCAGCCTACCGACGACTCTGTCAGCAGCTCGCCTTGGCCGAGTCGCGCGGTTACAGCAGCCAGCTGATTGAACAGCTACATCTGCTGGCGCTGCGCGGCCATCAGCAGTTCTACCGGCACCGCAGCCCCTTGCTCGGCCGGCTACTGGGTTTCGTTATTGGCGGCTTCGCCAGCTCGGTGCGTGCTCAATGGCGCTACGTGTTGGCCGCCAGCCTGTTGTTCTACGGCAGCCTGATCGGCATGGGCGTGCTGGTGTACGCATTCCCGGATCTCGTCTATAGCCTTCTGACTCCCGATCAGGTCACGCAGATGGAACAGATGTACGACCCGGAGGCACGCCGCCTGGGCCGCTTCGCCGAACGAGGCGCCAGCGACGACTGGCTGATGTTCGGCTATTACGTGATGAACAACATCGGCATCGCCTTCCAGACATTTGCCAGCGGACTGCTGCTGGGGCTTGGCAGCCTGTTCTTTCTGCTCTTCAACGGTCTGATGATCGGCGCCGTGGCAGGCCACCTGACCGGGATCGGCTACCATCAGCCGTTCTGGTCGTTCGTCATCGGCCATGGCGCCTTCGAACTGACAGCCATCACACTCGCGGGCGCAGCAGGATTGCAGCTTGGCGCGGCGTTATTGGCACCAGGCCGGCTACCCCGAACTGAAGCCTTGCGCCAGGCAGCCAAGCGTGGGATCCAACTGGTCTGCGGTGCTACCGTTTTTCTGCTGATCGCGGCATTCGTCGAGGCGTATTGGTCATCGATGACCCTGACCACGCCCGTAATCAAGTACGTCGTAGGCGCCTTTCTGTGGCTGCTGGTGGGAGCCTATTTCTCCCTGGCTGGGCGAGGTCATCATGCAGCTGAGTGATGCCAGTGTCTCTATCCGCCCGCGCAGTCCCTGGGAGGCGCTGGACCTTGGTACGCTGCTCGCCAGACGCCATGCGCCGCTGTTGATGGCCAGCTGGGCAGCCATCACGCTGCCGGTTTTCGGATTGATAAGCCTGCTGCTCTGGCAGCACCCGAGCCTGGCCCTGTTGTTGTTCTGGTGGCTCAAGCCGCTTTACGAGCGAATGCCGCTGCACATTCTGTCCAAGGCATTGTTCGGCCAAACACCTGACTTCCGGGAAAGCCTGAAGGCCTTTCCCAGACTCCTGCGTCCGCAGTGGTTCGCCAGCCTCACCTGGCGCCGTCTCAGCATGACACGCAGCTTCGACCTGCCCGTACAGCAACTCGAGGGGCTCGACGGCAAGGCACGCAGACAACGCCTGATAACGCTGAACCTGCGCAACGGGCGCGCGGCAAGCTGGCTGACCATAGTTGGCGTGCATCTCGAAGGGGCGCTCTGGCTCGGCCTGCTTGGAGTGCTGTACTTCCTGTTGCCGGCGCAATTGGTGCAGCGCTGGAACTGGGAAGATTTGCTCGGTCTCAGTGGTGAATGGCTTTGGTTCGAACACCTGTCCAATCTGCTGTATGTACTGGTATTGATTGTCTGGGAGCCGATCTACGTCGCCTGCGGCTTTAGCCTTTATCTCAACCGCCGAACTCATCTCGAAGCGTGGGACATCGAGCTGGCCTTCCGCAGATTGCGCCAGCGTCTATTAGGTGCAATACCAGCGTTGCTATTGGCATGCAGCCTGCTGCTTTGGCCTGCAGACCACGCTGCCTGGGCGGCACCCACATCGCAGCCCGATGAGCTGCAGCTTGGGCCAGATGACGGACGTCTGCTCCTCCAGCCGCTGACCAGCGAAGCGTCGCGGCAACAGATCAAGGAACTGCTCGACCAGCCACCCTTTCAACACCGCGAAACGGTTACCCGCTGGCGCCTTGGCGACGCTGACGACGCTCAGCAACCCGGTGCGCTGGCGCGCCTGATCGAACGCCTGTTACAAGGCGGGTCGCTGTGGCATGGTTTGGAGAACCTGGCGCAAGCACTGGAAGTCTTGCTGTGGGCGGTACTGGCCGCGCTGGTCGCGCTCGTACTGTGGCGTTACCGCGATTGGTTACAGACCTTCGGAGGCAGAGTGCGGCTGCCGCGCAGGCGACGCAGCCCATCACCTACACAGCTATTCGGCCTCGACGTCGCGCCCGAAAGCCTGCCGTCCGATATCCCCGGCGAGGTCGAACGACTCTGGCAACACGACCCACGAGCAGCGCTGGCGCTGCTCTATCGCGGCTTGCTCAGTCGCCTACTGCATGACTTCCAGCTGCCGTTGAAAGCAGCGTATACCGAGGGCGAAGTGCTTCAGCACGTACACCAGCTGCAGCATGAGGCGCTGTCCCGTTTTGCCGAGCACCTCACGCGTCACTGGCAGGCCCAAGCTTACGGGCACCAACCTGCCAGCCAGGCAACCCGCGACCAGCTATGCGGCGATTGGCGTGCGTTGTTCAGCAGGGAGGCCAAGCCATGAACAGCCCCCGCCCCCGCCTCCTGGCCGCCGTCGCGGTTCTGCTACTTGGGCTGTTGATCATCTGGCTGGGCAGCCAGCTGCAATCCTATGAAGAAGTCGTCGAGCACGGCCCTGCTCCCCATGCCCGAAGCAACACTTATCTCGCCGCCGAGCTTTTTCTGCGCGACCTTGGGCTGCAGGTATCCCAGCACGAAGGCATTGCCGGGCTGGAGACGCTGCCGACCGCGGGCCAGACTCTGCTCCTGCTCGGCGATCGTCGCAACTTGACGCCCGTGCAAACCGATCGCCTGCTGGCTTGGGCGTCTGCCGGCGGCCACCTAGTCGTCGTTGCAGAACGCCTGTGGGATGAGGAAGCGGGAAAGAGCGGCGACCTGCTGCTCGATCGACTCAACCTGCAGCAGTATGCAGCCGATGACATGGACGAAAGTGATCAGCTGCCCCAATCATCTTCAGCGGAACGCCACCCGCAGTTGACCAAGCTCTATCTGGAGAATGAAAGTGCGCCCGCTTACCTGGCATTCGACACCGACTTTCACCTCTACGATGCCGACAACCGAGCCCACGCCTGGGCCAACAGTGCTGGCGCTACCCACATGCTCCAGCTGCAGCACGGCGAAGGATTGATCACAGCCCTCACCGACAGCTGGATTTGGCAGAACCGCAACATCGACGATTACGACCACGCCTGGCTGCTCTGGTACCTGACCCAGGACAGCGAGGTGACACTGGTACACCGTAGCGAGCACGACGGACTGCTGACGCAACTGCGCCGCCACTTTCCAGAGCTGATCGTGGCACTCGGGCTGCTCGTCCTGCTCGGGCTCTGGCATGTCGGGCAGCGCTTCGGGCCGATGCAGTCTCCGGCCAGCCCCGCGCGACGCCAGCTACAAGAGCATTTGCATGGTGCGGCCGCTTTCCTGTTGCGCCACGGCGGACAGGACACCCTACTGCGGCATCTGCAGCAGGACATCCAGCGCCGCGCCAATCACCGTCACCCCGGCTTCGAGCATCTCCCGACCAAGGCGCAGTTGCCGCTGCTCGCACAGCTCTCGCAGCTACCGATCGTAAACGTGGATCGAGCCATGCGCCCGCTGTCGCAACAACGCCTATCAGCCACCGAATTCACCCGGCAGGTCGCCTACCTGCAAACCCTCAGGAACGCGCTATGAGCGAAAACACCTCCGAATCGAACACTCCTGCCCCAGCCGCCAACCCCGCAGGCCAACGTCTGCGTGCCAGCCAATTGGCCCAGGCCCTGCGCGACGAACTGCACAAAGCGGTGATCGGTCAGGACGAAGTCGTCGACGGCATCCTGGTCGCCCTGATCGCAGGTGGCCACGTCCTGATCGAGGGCGTGCCCGGCCTGGGCAAGACGCTTCTCGTGCGGGCGCTGGCACGCTGCTTTGGGGGCGAGTTCTCGCGCATCCAGTTCACCCCCGACCTGATGCCCAGCGATGTTACCGGCCATGCCGTTTATGACATGCAGAGCGAGCAGTTCAAGCTGCGCAAGGGCCCGGTATTCACCAATCTACTGCTGGCCGACGAAATCAACCGCGCGCCGGCCAAGACGCAGGCCGCCCTGCTCGAGGTGATGCAGGAGCGTCAGGTGACTCTTGAAGGCAAGGCCCTGGCCGTGCCGCAACCATTCCTGGTCATGGCCACGCAGAATCCCATCGAACAGGAGGGCACCTATCCACTGCCCGAAGCCGAGCTCGATCGCTTCATGCTGATGTTGCGCATGGATTACCCGCAGGCAGACGAAGAGCTGGAGCTGGTGCGTCAGGTCACCCGTTCGGCCCGCGGCGACATGCTAGACGTCAGCCCGTTGCGCCAACTGGTACAAGCTCGCGACGTGATGGCGCTACAGAAGATTGCCAGCGAGCTGCCGCTGGACGAGCAGGTGCTGGACTACGCCGTGCGTCTGACTCGTAGTACTCGCAGCTGGCCGGGCCTGACCCTCGGCGCAGGCCCGCGTGCATCCATTGCACTGGTACGCGGTGGTCGCGCCAGAGCACTCCTGCGTGGCGGCGAGTTCGTTACACCCGATGACATCAAGTCCTGCGCATTGGCGGTGCTGCGCCATCGAGTGCGGCTGTCGGCGGAACTGGACATTGAGGGGCTATCGGTGGATCAGGTACTGCAACAGGTACTCGATCAGGTCGCGGCTCCGCGCGCATGACACCGTCCCGTCGCCTGCTCATCGCCTTGGCTGCGATGCTGCTGCTGGCCGTGCCGCTCGGCATCCTTGCAGCACTGCAGATTGACGCCGGTAGCTGGCAGCCCATCTGGTGGGGGCTGTTACTGGCACTGGGCGTGGCCGCCCTGATTGACGTGATCGATCTCCGGCGCCTGCCCATGCCCGCCGTGCAGCGAAGCCTATCGGGCAACCTGCCGCTCGGGCACTGGAGCACCGTAAAACTGACCGTTCGCAACGACCACGGCCGAGCGGTAGAAATCGAACTGTTCGACCACGTGCCTGAAAGCATGGCCTTCGAGCAGCTTCCACAAAGCGTTCGACTGCAGCCAGGCGAGCACTGTCGACTCGACTACCGCCTACGCCCGACCCAGCGCGGGCGCTTTGCTTTGCGTCACTGCAGCATTCGTCTGACCAGCCGCCTTGGCATGTGGCGCAACCGCCGTTTGCTCCCACTGGCCGACGAGACACGCGTGTACCCCGACTTCGCGCAACTGCATGATGCCGGTTTGCAGGCGATAGATGTCTGGCTGAACCGCCTCGGCGTTCGCCAGCATCCACGCCGGGGGCTTGGCCTGGAGTTTCATCAGCTGCGCGAGTTCCGCGAGGGCGACACCCTGCGCCAGATCGACTGGAAGGCCACCGCGCGCACGCGAACGCCGATTGCCCGGGAATATCAGGACGAACGCGACCAGCAGATCATGCTGATGCTCGATTGTGGCCGTCGCATGCGCAGTCAGGATGGCGAACTCACCCATTTCGACCACGCCCTCAATGCCGGGCTGTTACTCGCCTATGCCGCGTTGCGCCAAGGCGATGCTGTCGGCGTCTGTACCTTCGCCGGCGAGCAGCGACATGTCGCACCGGGCAAAGGCCAGCAACATCTGCGGGTGTTGTTGAACAGCCTCTACGACCTGCAACCCACCCAGCAGCCGGCAGATTTCGCAGCAGCAGTCGATCAGTTGCTGATGCGACAGCAGCGCCGGGCCCTGGTGATCGTGCTGAGCAACCTGCGCGACGAAGACGATGTCGAGCTGCATGCTGCGCTCGCGCGCCTCGGCCGCAGACATCGCGTGCTGCTGGTGAGCCTGCGTGAAGAGGTGCTGGACCACCTGCGTCTGCGCCCGGTGGAAACCCTGCAGGATGCCCTCGACTACTGTGGCGCGCAGGATTACCTGAGCGCACGCCAGGAGCTCCACAAACGACTGGCTGCCCGCGGCACACCTGTTATGGACGTACAGCCGTGCGATCTGGGCCCCGCACTGATCGGACGCTATCTGTCTTGGAAGAAAACGGGATCGCTATGAATGCGGCTACAGGCCGTGGCAGCAATCCTTGTCAGTAAAACGGTCAGATGCCGCACCGGTAAGATGCGGTGCAGCAAAGTGCAGCATCGGTTGAAAACTGAAGTAGTGATGCAGCGCCGTGATCATCTCGCGGATGTCACTCGGTGGTTCGATCAGGGAGAAGCCCGTGTCGTAACTGCCTGGTGTCACATCCTCACTGGACCACAGACTGAACGCGCTGAAATCCACATGACGCAGCTGTTGGCCCGCCTGTACAGGTATTTTCAGGCGCATATCGAAGCGCACGCCGAGCATCATCGGATAGGGACTGATCAACATCAGCCCACCTTCGGACAGGTTGCCGATAAAGCCCAACGGCTTCTCGGTAAACCGATTGAAAACATTGAGGTAGTACGGCAACTGGTGCCGCTGGATACGACGCTGGTTCGCCATGATCATGTCGTTGAAGCCTTCAGCCTGAGCCCTGCGATTCGAGTTCATTCGGCTCAGTTGCACTCCTGGCTGATACGCGCTGCCAGACGCTGTCGAGCCGCCTCTAATTCACTATCACTGTAGTAGACCCGCTCTCCAGCTGCATCGTTACGGAAGAAGCGTCCGCCGAGTTGCAGCTGTGACAGCTGATTGCGCAAACTCCCGCACTCCTGCTCCCGGGCGACGCGGGCCTCGCTCGCCTGCTCGCGCGCCTCCTGCTGTTCCTGCCGCCGCGCATCAAAAAAACGCTCACTGCGAGCTTCACGCGCGCGGGTTTGTTCGTCACGCTCTACCACCTGTGGTCGCACGTTGACCTGTTCCGCGCCAGCTGGCGGGCGCTGGCCGAAATGCACGCGCCCCTCGGCATCGGTCCAGCGGTAGATCTGAGCAGATGCCAGCATCGGCACCAGCACGGCAGTAAGCAGCAAAGCTCGCATGTTCCCTCACCAGACCTTCGATCACGGCATCAACGTTTAGCCGGCTGAACCACCGGCGGCGCTTCGACATGATAATGGCCAAGCTGCCTCAGCGTCTCCAGCCGTGCACGGGCGCGATAAGCGTACTCACTAGCAGGATATCGCTCGACGATGAAACGGTAGGTTTCACCAGCATCGACGAACAGCCCCTGACGCTCAAGACATTGGCCGCGCAATAGCGATATTTCGGGCTGAACCTGACTGCGCGGCTTGCTGCGGCGCTCTGCTTGCGACAGTGATTGCATCACCCGCTCGCAGTTGTCGGCCTCGTAATGCTGGTAGGCCGCGTCCAGATGGCGATCGAAAGCATGACGGCTGCTGCAGCCGACGGTTAGCAGACTTAGAAAAACGATAATCAGGGTGCGCATGGGTTCCTCCGTATGCCTCCTGTATCGACCGCATTCAGAAAACCTGCAGACAGCCCGTCCGGCAAGCCGAAAGAGTAGTGGCCGCCAGGCGATGACTACAACGGAGGAGCATAGTAGCCTCGGGTCCAGCCAGAAAAAGGAGCAATTGAATGATTCCGCGTCGCACCAAGATCGTCGCCACCCTGGGCCCAGCAAGCAGCTCACCGGAGGTCCTGGAGAAGATGATCGTCGCCGGGCTGGATGTCGCCCGCCTGAATTTCTCCCACGGCAACCCCGACGAGCATCGCGCCCGTGCCGAACTGGTCCGCGAAATCGCCGCGCGCCACGGCCGCTTCGTCGCGCTGCTCGGCGACCTACAGGGACCAAAGATCCGCATCGCCAAATTCACCGACAAGCGTATCGAGCTGAAGGAAGGCGATCTTTTCCGCTTCTCCGTCACCCATCCGCGTGATGCCGGCAACCAGGAAGTGGTCGGAATCGACTACCCGGATCTGGTCAAGGACTGCACTGTCGGCGACGAACTGCTGCTCGATGACGGGCGCGTAGTGATGCGCGTCGACAACGCCACAGCGGATGAACTGCATTGCACCGTGTTGATCGGCGGACCGCTGTCGGACAACAAGGGCATCAATCGCCGGGGCGGTGGTCTGACTGCGCCGGCGCTGACCAACAAGGACAAGGCCGATATCAAGCTGGCCGCGGACCTGCAGCTCGACTACCTTGCTGTTTCCTTCCCGCGCGATGCCGCCGACATGGAACTGGCGCGTCGTCTGCGTGATGAGGCCGGCTCCGACGCCTGGCTGATCGCCAAGATCGAGCGGGCCGAAGCAGTGGCCGACGATGAAGCACTGGACGGCTTGATCCGCGCCAGCGATGGCGTGATGGTGGCGCGCGGCGATCTGGGTGTGGAAATTGGCGACGCCGAGCTGGTCGGTATTCAGAAGAAGATCATTCTGCACGCGCGTCGTCACAACAAAGTAGTGATCACCGCGACCCAGATGATGGAATCGATGATCCACAGCCCGATGCCGACCCGCGCCGAAGTGTCCGATGTAGCCAACGCAGTGCTCGACTACACCGATGCGGTAATGCTCTCGGCAGAAAGCGCCGCCGGCGAATACCCGATCGAGGCGATCAAGGCCATGGCCCGCGTGTGCTGTGGCGCAGAGAAGCACCCGACCAGCACCAAGTCCGGTCACCGCCTCGGCCAACAGTTCGAACGCTGCGACGAGAGTGCTGCATTGGCGGCCATGTATACCGCCAACCATTTCCCTGGCGTCAAGGCCATCATTGCGCTGACCGAAAGTGGCTATACACCGCTGATCATGTCGCGCATACGTTCTGCGGTGCCAATCTTCGCCTTCTCCCCACACCGCGCAACCCAAGCCCGCGTCGCGCTGTTCCGTGGTGTCCAGACCGTGCCTTTCGATCCGGCCGCGATGCCGGCAGACAAGGTCAGCCAGATGGCCGTCGAGGAATTGCTCAAGCGCAACATCGTGCAGCCTGGCGACTGGGTGGTGCTTACCAAGGGTGACAGCTACCACGACAGTACCGGCGGCACCAACACGATGAAGATCCTGCGAGTCGGCGATCAGTAAGCTCGCCGGGATTCGACATGAGGCCGGCTTTCGCCGGCCTCATGCTTTCTGTATCGGCGCAGACGAGATGCTATCTACGCAGGGCGGTTTGCGCCCACGAATGCATCGCTGAATATCTGCCCGCGGGGCAACCCCGCAAGAAACAGGCCCCTGGCGCACGTCTCGACGAACTCCGGCCCACCGCACAGCAGCGCAATTTCCCGCCGCGATGTCGGCCGCAGTGCCTGTAGAACGCTGTCACGCTGGCTCGCATCAATCAATTCGAGCTGCAGATTTTCATGTCTGCCCGCAAGGTCGCGCAGTGGTTCACTCAGGTAGTGACCGTCACCGCAGACATGCAGCAGCCTGATCGGCCCGCAATGGCCCTGACGCAGGCTCTCGCGCAGCAGACTCCACATGGGCGCCAGCCCGGTTCCCGATGCCAGCAGCAACAAAGGCCGCTCGGACCAATCCGGCTCGTAGTGCAATGCACCGCCATGTAGCTCACCCAGCCGCAGCGTGTCGCCCACGCACAGCTGTCGGGCCGCATCGCAGAACGCACCCGGCCTGCTGCAATCGAGGTGGAACTCCAGCCAAGGATCATCTCCGGGGAGGCTGGCCAACGAATATGGCCGGGCAACCTCTGTTCCCGTCCACAACACCAGGTGCTGGCCGGCTCGATAGCGCAGCGGTCGCTCTGGCAGCAGACGCAGGCGCAGCACGCTGCGGCTTAGCCATTGCAGATGCTCGACTCGCGCCGCCTGCCCGTCACGCTGAGGATCGAAGACCTCCACGCTCAGGTCGCCGACGATGCGGCACTGGCAGGCAAGGCGCCAGCCCTGCTCGCGTTGCTCAGCGCGCAGCAAGTCTGGCTGCGCGTCCAGCGGCTCGCCTGCCGTACAGCGCACCAGGCAGGCGTGGCAACTGCCGGCACGGCAGCTGGATGGCACGGGCAAGCCGGCTTCGACCAATGCATCGAGCAGATTCGTAGCGGGCGCAACGCTCCAACGCCTTCCGGCGCAACTCAGCTCAGGCATCGCTGGTAACCCATGCAGGCTCACAGCGATTACGCCCGGCGCGCTTGGCTCGGTAGAGCGCCTCGTCGGCACGTTGCAGCGCCGCATCCAGATCATCGCCGGCATTCAGCAAAGTCAGGCCGATGGAGAGGCTGAGATGGCCGGCAGCGATGTCAGCATCCTCTGGCTTGGCAATGGCGAAGGCCTCGCGCAGGCGTTCACAGCAGGCGGAGAACTGCTCAGCGTCAGTGCTGGGGATCAACAGCACGAACTCCTCCCCACCGTACCGGGCGAGCACATCACCATCACGCAGGCAGGCTCGCGCCACATTGGCAAAGGTTTGCAACACGCGGTCTCCGGTGGCGTGCCCATGAATGTCGTTGACGCGCTTGAAGTGGTCCAGATCAATCAACGCCAAGCCGGACTGATGCCCCTTGCGCAGACGGCTCAGGTCGCCTTCGGCGATACGCAGGAAGCGCCGCCGGTTATACAGCCCAGTCAGCTCATCGGTGGATGCCAAGTCTTCAAGCTGCCGCATCATGCCGCGCAAGGTGTCCTGGTGCGCCTGAAGCGCGAAGCGTCGTTGGCGCATACGCTGACGCAGGCGATACACATGGCCGGCGAACAGGCACATCCAGACGAGCGTCACCAGCAGCACACTGGCCTGCAGCAGAAACACCGTGAGATCAACCGGACGCTGCAGGAAATAATCCAACGCAGCCATGCCGACGAAGCTGACAAAAGCCAGCGCGGCGTAGCGGATGAACACTTTCGGCGGCAGAAACACCGCGAACATCATCACCAGCAAGTAGAGCACCAGCAGCGAGCCGCGCGCGCTGCCCAGGTTGAACAGAAAAAAGGTCAGCCATAGCAACGCAACCAGCACCTGAGGCTCGGTCAGGCTGGGGTCCTTGAAACGCAGATTGAGACCGCGGTGGAAAAGCCAGAAGAACAGTAACTGACTCAAGACTATCAACGCCGAATGCACGATCGCACTGGCAACGGAGGCTTCGTAGAACCCGCCGGCTACTGCCACCCAAGTCAGTAGCAACGCCAAACCATAGGTCACGGAGGCCAATGCGAATCGCCGCGTAACCAATTGCTGCAAAGTACGCATATCGGTCTCGTCACGCATCGCACTCATAGGGATCCTTCCCGCCGTGGCAATTTGCCGCACTCTACGCTTACCGAAAACAAAAACCTAGCCGACATTCCCATCGCTCCTGGTCCATCCGTGTACCGCGCAGCTTGACGCGTTATACTGCGCCGCATTTTTTTTCGCGGCGCGTCGACTGCCACTCCCGACGCGCCTCTTATCGCCCCGCATGAGGACGCGCTGCATGACCGTGATCAAGCAAGACGACCTGATTCAAAGCGTCGCTGACGCTTTGCAGTTCATTTCTTACTATCATCCCGTCGATTTCATCCAGGCGATGCATGAAGCCTACCTGCGTGAAGAATCACCGGCCGCCCGCGACTCCATGGCGCAAATCTTGATCAACTCGCGCATGTGCGCCACCGGTCATCGCCCGATCTGCCAGGACACAGGCATCGTCACCGTCTTCGTGCGCGTCGGTATGGACGTGCGCTGGAATGGCGCGACCATGAGCCTGGACGACATGATCAACGAGGGCGTGCGCCGAGCCTACAATCTGCCCGAGAACGTGCTGCGTGCTTCGATCCTGGCCGACCCGGCAGGTTCCCGGAAGAACACGAAAGACAACACCCCCGCCGTCATTCATTACTCCATCGTTCCCGGCGACAAGGTTGAAGTGGACGTCGCAGCCAAGGGCGGCGGCTCGGAAAACAAGTCGAAGATGGCCATGCTCAACCCGTCCGACTCGATCGTCGACTGGGTCCTGAAGACCGTCCCGACCATGGGCGCCGGCTGGTGCCCGCCAGGCATGCTCGGCATCGGCATCGGCGGCACCGCCGAGAAAGCCGCGGTGATGGCCAAGGAAGTCCTGATGGAATCCATCGACATCCACGAGCTGAAGGCCCGCGGGCCGCAGAACCGCATCGAGGAGATGCGTCTGGAGCTGTTCGAGAAGGTCAATCAGTTGGGTATCGGCGCACAGGGCCTGGGCGGCCTGACCACCGTGCTCGACGTGAAGATCATGGATTACCCGACCCATGCCGCTTCCTTGCCGGTATGCATGATCCCCAACTGCGCCGCTACGCGCCACGCACACTTCGTGCTCGACGGTTCCGGCCCTGCTGAGCTGACCCCGCCGCCGCTGGACGCCTATCCGGAAATCGTCTGGGAAGCCGGCCCGAGCGCGCGCCGCGTCAACCTCGACACCATCACCCCGGAAGAAGTGCAGAGCTGGAAGCCGGGCGAAACCGTCCTGCTCAACGGCAAGATGCTTACCGGTCGCGATGCCGCACACAAGCGCATGGTCGACATGCTGAACAAGGGTGAAGAACTGCCGGTAGACCTCAAGGGACGCTTCATCTATTACGTCGGCCCGGTCGATCCGGTCGGTGACGAAGTGGTTGGCCCGGCTGGCCCGACCACCGCGACGCGCATGGACAAGTTCACCCGCCAGATCCTCGAGAGCACTGGCCTGCTGGGCATGATCGGCAAGTCCGAGCGTGGTCCGATCGCCATCGACGCAATCAAGGACAACAAGGCCGTCTACCTGATGGCTGTTGGCGGCGCGGCTTACCTGGTTGCCCAGGCGATCAAGAAGTCCAAGGTGCTGGCCTTCGCCGAGCTGGGCATGGAAGCCATCTACGAGTTCGAAGTGAAGGACATGCCGGTCACCGTTGCCGTCGACACCAACGGCGAGTCGGTGCATATCACCGGACCAGCGCTCTGGCAGCAGAAGATCGCCGACAGCCTGGCGGTCGAAGTTCAGTAAGCGTCCTGCCAATAAAAAGCCCGGCTCAGTGCCGGGCTTTTTGTTTGCGCAAAGGTCAGCGATTGAAGCGCTCGACCAGTGCCCGAAGCCCGTGCGCGGCGCACTCCAGTTCACGGCCTCGCTGCATGGCTAGGTCCGCCTTGCCAACATTGCTGTCGGTCGTCACCGCGATATTGGTTACTTGGCGGGCGATATCCTCAGCTACATGCGCCTGCTCCTCGGCCGCCGCCGCCATCTGCTGACTCATGCCGGTGATACGGTTGACCGCATCACGGATACCCTGCAACGCCTGCTGCGCCTCGACGACCTGAGCCAACCCCTGCGCTGCCTCCTTGTCACCGATCTGCGCGATGGCCACGGCCTCGTCTGCCTTGCTGGTCAGCGACTGGATGATGGCCTGAATCTGCTGGGTAGAATCGCGGGTCTTGCTCGCCAATGCACGGACCTCGTCGGCCACCACGGCAAACCCCCTACCCTGCTCGCCGGCACGCGCGGCTTCAATGGCTGCGTTGAGGGCCAGCAGGTTGGTCTGTTCAGCGATGCTCTGGATCATGCCGGCGGCAGACATGATCTGCTGAGTTTCGCCGGCCAGTTGGTTAACGGCGTTGCCTATGTTGGTAACAGTTCTGGCTAGCATCTCCATCGCCTTGCGGGAATTGGCGGCGACTCGGTCACCGTCATCGGCCAGCGCATTTGCCGTGGTGGCTTCCTCCGCCGTGTGTTGAACGTGCCCCGCCACTTCAGTAATCGATGCGGTCATCTGAGTGACCGCAGTGGCCGTCATATCCGTTTCACCGCGCTGCTGACGCAGATCGCTTTCGGTCCGGCTGGCCAAAGAACAAGTCTCGGCAGAAGCACTTGCAACCTGCCCAGCAAGGTCGGACAGGCGCGTCAAGGCCGTGCGCAAACGCGCATCCTCACTGACCAGCGCCATCTCCAGCCGTGCTGCGTTACCGTGCTGATGCGTATAGGTAAGCGCAACCACCGGGTCGGTGAATGCCTCGGGAACACGTTGCAGAATCTGCTGCAGTTGCCGCTCCGCTGCAAAGTGGCAGCTGAGCCCCAGCGCGAAGAACAGGCCGAGCACGACAACCGCTTCCACTGCCGGCGGCAGCCAGAAGATGCCACCTGCCGCCAGAGCCGCTGCGCCCATAGGCAGCGCCAGTGCACGCGCCCAGCCCTTCACTCTGCGCCCCATAGGGACAGCCGGCTTACCGGCACGCAGGCGTTCATACAGGGCGGAAGCCTGGGCCACTTGATCAGCGGTTGGTTTGACCCGAACCGACTCGTAGCCAGTCAGCTTGCCGCTGTCGAAAATAGGTGTGACATAGGCGCTGACCCAGTAGAAATCGCCGTTCTTGCAGCGGTTCTTGACCACCCCCATCCAGCTTTTGCCGGCCTTCAAGTAGCGCCACATGGTCTCGAAAACGGCTGGAGGCATATCTGGGTGACGCACCAGATTGTGATCGCTGCCGATCAACTCGGATCGAGAGTAACCGCTGACGGCAACGAATTCGTCGTTGCAATAGAGGATCTTGCCCTGCGTATCGGTTGCAGAAATCAGTCGCTGATGCGCCGGAAAAGCTCGTTCTGTGTTGCTTACCGGCCCGTTGTTTCTCATCGCATGAGCTCCATGATAGCGATTCGCTGGCAATTTCGACTCGCCGGTCACGACGAATCAATCTGTTACAGAGAGTCGGATAGCACAGAGCAAACTTGAGTGGGATCGAGAAGTAATCGCCGAACGGCACATTAGTGAGATGCGCCGTGCGCGGACGGACTAGCGGCCCGCTTGTTGCTCTTCGACGTACAGCGCTTCGACTTTCGCCCTCGCCCAGGGTGTCTTACGCAGAAACTTGAGGCTGGATTTGATACTGGGCTCATTGCTGAAGCATCTGACATCCACCCGCTTGGCGAGACCATCCCAGCCGAAGCGCGCATGCAACTCGACAAGGATGGCCTCCAGCGTTACACCGTGAAGAGGATCTTTTACTTGGCTCATGGGACTCTCATGGACACGAGGGCACAGCCTCAGATGTGAAAAGGCCCGCTACGCAGTATCCGTGGCGGGCCTTTGTATAGCGGACATATTACAGGCTGATGCGGGTACCCAGCACTTCGAGGAATGCCGCCAGCCAGGCAGGATGGGCCGGCCAAGCCGGGGCACTGACCAGGTTGCCATCGGTATGCGCCTGGTCCACCGGAATATCGACGTACTCCCCACCAGCCAGCTTCACTTCCGGCGCACAGGCCGGGTATGCGCTGCACGCGCGGTCCTTGAGTACGCCCGCAGCGGCGAGTAGCTGTGCACCATGACAAACGGCCGCGATCGGCTTTTTGGCCTCATCGAAAGCACGCACCAGCGCCAGCACCTGCTCGTTCAAACGCAGGTACTCGGGCGCTCGACCACCGGGAATGACCAGTGCGTCGTAATCTTCGGCACGCACTGCGTCGAAGTCGAAGTTCAGCGCGAAGTTATGACCCGGCTTCTCGCTGTAGGTCTGGTCGCCCTCGAAATCGTGAATCGCGGTGCGCACGCTGTCGCCGGCCTTCTTGTCCGGGCACACGGCATGCACGCGATGGCCAACCATCTGCAGGGCCTGGAAAGGCACCATGGTTTCGTAGTCTTCGGCGTAATCACCCACCAGCATCAAAATGTTCTTCGCCGCCATTGGATCGTCCTCTTCGCGCGGGTTTGGAGCAATGCTCCGTGACGCGGCGGCTTCAGCCACCGCGGTTGAAGATGTTTACCAGCAGCCGGTCCAGCCAGCCCCACATGCGCTGGTAGAGGCGCAGGTGCAGCGGTCTGGCGTACCAGCTTTTAATGTCGATTTCGATACTGTCCTGAAAATCGCGCTCGAAGCATGCCTTTACCTGGGCACTCAACGCAGCATCGATGGCCTCGAGATTGGCTTCCAGATTCCAGCGCAGGTTCCAGTGATCGAAGTTGCAAGAGCCGACGCTGACCCAGTCGTCAACCAGCACCATTTTCAGGTGGGAAAAGTGTGGCTGATATTCATGGATTCGCACGCCGGCACGCAGCAGCCGTGGATAGAAACGCTGCCCGGCGTAGCGCACCGGCGGGTGATCGGTATTGCGACTGGTCAAGAGCAACCGTACGTCCACCCCACGGCGTGCCGCACGGATCAGCGCTCGCCGCACCTTGCCGGTTGGCAGGAAATACGGCGTCGCCAGCCAGATGCGGGTCTGCGCGCGCCTCAGGTTGCGCAGCAAGCTATGCAGTATGTCGCGATGCTGGCGTGCCGCCGAATAGGCGACCCGCCCAAAGCCCGAACCACTGGGTAGCAGCGGAATACGTGGCGCAACACTCGGCAAGGGTAGCTGCCAGATTCGCCGCTTCAGGCAATGCACCCATTGGGTGTCGAACAGTTCTTGCCAATCCTGCAGCAGCGGGCCGGACATCTCGACCATCACCTCGTGCCAATGCACGGCGGGCTCAAGTGGATTCCAGAACTCGTCCGTGACGCCCGTGCCTCCGACATAGCCGATACAGCCGTCCACCAGCAGCAACTTGCGATGGTCACGGTGCAGATTACGCAGCTTCAGCCGTAGTGAAAGCGGGTTGTAGAGGCGCAGCTCGATGCCCGCACCAGTGATGCGATCACGGCTGGCCTGGCTCATCTTGAGGCAACCGAAGCCGTCGAACAGGCAGCGCACTCGGACACCGCGTGACGCCGCGCGCAGTAAGGGCTCGAGCATTCGCTCGAGGCAATGCCCGTCCTCAACCAGGTAGAGTTCCAGATCCACACGGCGCTCGGCGCGCTCGATCGCATCGAACATGGCCGGAAAGAACTGCGGACCATCTATCAACAGGCGGAAGTGGTTGTCGCTGCGCCAAGGGAAAACGGAGCCGGCCAGCATCACAGGGCATCTCCCTGGGCAACGATAGACGCAGGCCTGCGAGGCATTGAACAAGACAAACAGCGAACTGACATGAAATCCCTTTTTCTGATCGGCATCCCGATGCGCGACGGCAAGCTGGCACACTCACCCAAGGCGGCAAATGGACCACGTGCTAGCTTACCCAGCCCCTTCCGTAAGGCAAGGCAAGGCCGTGAACGCTCAGCAGCAGCTGGTTGGCAGTAAAACACGATCCTCTATAGGCCAGGATCGCCGGGGCAGAGTTCCCAACCGTTGCCAAGCGTGCATCCAATACACAACGGCACTAAGAACATCCGGGCGCTAGCGCAGTAATAGCCTGCTCCAGGCGCCGTGTCTGGGCGTCGCGCGCAATGCCCAGCACTGCCCGATCACGTTTCCACATCGCATTCCAGGAGCCCTGCGACTCCATCAACGCACGGTCCACCTCAGGCTGCAACGCGGCGAACTGCTCAAGCAACGCAGCCAGCAGCAGATGGGTGGCCGGCTCATTGGCGGGCTGTCGCGCGACCTCGGCTGCGGCCGCAAGAACGCCGAGCAGGCGCAGTGCCAGAGGCCGCGGCCACTGTTCCGGCAACGCGATGCCGTAGAGCCAGGCAGTCAGCGCCGCCAGCACATGAAGATCTTCGTGGGTGCGGAACGGTTTGACGTATTCGCTCCAGCCGTCACCAGGCAGGCGCCGCCCAGCAGCCTGCTCAAGGCTCAATCTGCCATGCGCGATATCCGGCACGATCGGCAGATCCGGCCCAGCCACCAGTGACACGCCGGCACCGGACGGCTCGACGACGAACAGGCCGAGGCGCGGTGACTCACCGGCCCCCTCCTCCCGGGCCGAAACGAGCAGCCATTGCGCCGCGTCGCCCGCCGTCACGAAATCCTTGCTGCCAGTGAGCTGGCCGTTCTCGCAACGGCTCGTCATGTCGGCCGGCCGCAACTTGCGCCGCTCCGTCGTGCATAACGCACCGAGCCCGGGCGGCGCATCCGGCCAGAGCGCCCGCAAGGCTGCCTGGTATCCAGCGAGAAAGGCCAGCCCCGGCGTGGTCGCCAGCCGGCCGCCGTAGACCGCTTGGCTGAACGCATCCGTACTGGGAGCGCCGTTACACACGTCCCGGTACCAGTCGCGCAGCCCGGAGGTCGCGGCAACTGGCTGTAGCGGACCGATCAATCGTTTCCAGGGCATCTTCATCTCCAAAGGTTCTGCAATCACTGGCCACAGGCTCGAGCCGTCATCCAACCATCATCCGAACGTCACAGTGGCGACATGCGCCGCTCCTAGCCTGATCACGCCAAACCCGTCGAGCCCAACGATAACAACCAGACGCTCGCGTTGCATCGCCAACCCGCCACTGCCCCGGCGGACAAGGAGACAGAGCATGAATGCCATCGTCGATCCACGCAGCACGCGTCAACTTCGAGCCGAACGCCTGGAAGGCGAACGGGCCCTCCGCGAAGCCCAGTCCTTGCGCTATCGGGTGTTCAGCAGTGAATTCGACGCCCAGCTCAATGGCGCCGAGCTCGGGCTGGACATGGACGATTTCGACATTCACTGCCGGCATATCGGTGTACGTGATCTGGCAAGTGGAGAGCTGGTCGCCACCACCCGCCTGCTCGATCACCTCACTGCGAAGCAGCTCGGGCGATTCTATAGCGAGGGGGAGTTTGCCCTGCATGGCCTGGCGGACATCAACGAGCCGGTGCTGGAGATCGGCCGTACCTGCGTAGCCCCGGCTTATCGCAGTGGTGCAACCATCGCAGTACTGTGGAGCGAACTGGCCGAGGTGCTCAACCAGGGTGGCTATCGCTACCTTATGGGGTGCGCGAGCATCCCGATGCGCGACGGTGGCATCCAGGCCCTAGCGATCATGCAGCGATTGCGCGACAGCCACCTGAGCACCGAACTGCTGCACGCTGAGCCGCGAACGCCACTTCCCGAACTGGAGCTGCCGGACAACGTCACTGCCCAGCTACCACCGCTGCTCAAAGCCTATATGCGCCTCGGCGCGAAGATCTGTGGAGAACCCTGCTGGGACCCAGATTTTCAGGTTGCCGACATATTCATCCTGCTCAAGCGCGAGGAGCTGTGCCCGCGCTACGCTCGCCACTTCAAGGCGGCGGTATAGATGACGCGGTTGCGCCTGTACTGGCGCTTGCTGCGGGTCGCCGCGGTGATCCTGCTGGGGTTGCTGTTGGCGGCCGCACTGGGTCTCGGCGAGCGCCTCGCGCTACGTGCCTCCCTGCGACGCAGGCAACAGCTGACGCGCTGGTTCATGGTTCGCCTGGCCGCCGCGCTGCCGTATCGCGTAAGCATCATTGGCGAGCTGCCAGCGCAGCCAACGCTCTGGGTCGCCAATCATGTGTCCTGGTGCGATATCCCGTTGCTGGGAATGCTGCGGCCGCTGTCGTTCCTGGCCAAGGCAGAAGTCGCACGCTGGCCCGTGCTTGGCTGGCTGGCACGCCAAGCTGGCACGCTGTTCATCCGCCGCGGCGCCGGCGATGCCGCGCAGATTAATCAGCAACTGACCAATCACCTCACCCAGGGCCGCCACCTGCTGATCTTCCCTGAGGGCACCTCGACCGACGGCAACAGCGTGCGCACCTTCCACTCCCGGCTGTTCGCCTGCGCGATAGAGGCCGGCTGCGCCGTTCAACCCGTGGCGATCCGCTATACGCGCAACGGCAAGCCCGACACCTTGGCCCCCTTCATTGGCGACGACGAGCTGCCCGCGCATTTGCGCAGGCTGTTGGTCAGTGACCTGGCAGAAGTAGAAATCCATCTGTTGGCGCCGATACCCGTTGCCTCACTCAGTCGCAGGGCTCTCGCCGAGCAAGCACAGCGGGCCATCGAGCGCGCACTGTCTGGGGAGGCGCAGGAGGCCGCGCGCGAGGCCGCATAGCGACCTCCTGTCGAGGCTGCGCTAAGCTTCGCCCATGAACTATCTCGCTCATCTTCATCTTGGCGGCCCCAGCCCCGCGGACATGCTCGGCAGTCTTTACGGGGACTTCGTCAAAGGCCCACTCCAAGGTCGCTGGCCGGCGCAGATCGAAGCAGGCATCCGTCTGCATCGGCAGATCGATGCCTTCACCGACAGCCATCCGCTGGTGCTGCAGGCCAAAGCGCGCTTTCCCAGCGAGCGTCGCCGCTATGCCGGGATACTGCTGGACCTGTTCTTCGATCATTGCCTGGCTGCGAACTGGGCGGACTACTCCGGCGAACCGCTGGACCTGTTTACCCAACGGGCTTACCGGGCGTTGAACGAAGAGCCCGAGCTGCCCGGCAAGCTCGCCGTGATCGCACCGCACATGGCGGCACACGACTGGCTCGGTAGTTACCGTGAATTCGAGGTACTGGGCAGGGTGCTGGCGAACATGGGCCGTCGCCTGAGCCGGCCGGGTGGCCTGGCCGGCGGCCTGGAAGAACTGGAACAGCTATACGACCCGCTGCTCGAGGACTTCCGCCACTTCTATCCGCAGCTGCAGCAGTTCGCCAAGGCGGCGATGTAGCGCGAACGCCCCGTATCACTGCGCATAGCCCGGGCTTTGCGCATCCAGCTTGCGCAACAGACCGGGCCATGCCAGCGCACCGCCCATGCCCGAGCGAGTGCGGGTCACGCCCGCTGCCATGGCCTTCGCACCGGCCAGAATCTGCTCCGGAATGGCGATCAGCTCGCTACCACCGGCCTGCGCCATGACCTGGATTTCACAGGCGCGCTGGAAGATGAACATCATCAGAAAGGTATCGGCGATGCTGCTACCGCAGGTCAGCAAACCGTGGTTGTGCAGCAGCATGAACGCGGTCTCGCCCAGATCGGCCTGCAGGCGCGCCTTCTCGTCGTGATTCAGCGCCACTCCTTCATAGCCATGGGTCGAAAGGCTGGCCAACACGAACAACGACTGCTGACTGATGGGCAGCACGCCCTGGCGCTGGGCCGAGACTGCCACCCCGGCGGCGGTGTGAGTGTGCATGACGCAGGCGACGTCATGGCGAACCTCATGCACAGCACTGTGGATGGTGTAACCGGCGGGATTGATCTCGTACGGGCTGTCCATCACCTTGTTGCCGCCCAGATCGACCTTGACCAGGCTGGACGCGGTGATTTCGTGAAACATCAGTCCGTACGGATTGATCAGAAAATGATCGGTTTCGGGAATCTTGGCCGAGATGTGCGTGAAGATCAGATCATCCCAGCCATGCAGCGCGACCAGCCGGTAACAGGCGGCCAGATCGACCCGCGCCTGCCACTCGGCAGGGCTCACTTGGGTTTCCAAAGAAGGCAAAGCGTGCAGCGCAGTCATCGAGGGCACCTCTTGTTATTGTCGTGAAGATGCCCTGGATTCTAGCCAGCCGCTAATGGCCAGGCAGTTGCTCTTGCAGCCAGGCCGCTGACCCGGCGAGCCACTCAGGCACGCAAGGCCGCCGCGAAGGCTTCCAGCCATGGTTCGGCATCGCTTTCCGGCGTCACCGTCTCGCTGGCATCGAGGCGCAGCATCTCCACGACTTCTCGCACGCCCAGCTCGGCATAGAGCTCACGAATCAGCTCGCCGCCACCACAGAAGGTGTCGCCGTAGCTGGCATCGCCAAGGGCGATGACGCCTCCGGGCAAACCGCTCCAGGCGGGAAACTGATCGCGAATTGCCGAGTACAACGGAATAAAGCTGTCCGGCAGCTCCCCCATGCCGGTGGTCGAGGTCACGACCAGCAGCGCTTCGGGGGCGAAATCGAGAATCTGTGGCAGCTGGGCGCGGGGATCGTGCCAGGTTTCGAAACCGGCGGCTTTCAGCTGGTGTTCGGCGTGACGGGCGACATCTTCGGCGGTGCCGTAGACGCTCCCGGAAAGAATGGCGACTTTCATGTGCGCTCCGAGGCAATCAAAGCTGCGCATTATGCCGCAATCGCCAAGTCTGGTCGGCACACCCTGCTCAGGCGAAGCCGTCCATCCAGAAAACGTGCAGCCTGCGGAACCACTATCGAGCCCATTTGTCATAGGGCCGATTGCCCCATCGCGACCATACCGGTTGCAGGCGTGTAGCGGCCCCACCCCGCGACGCCAAACGTGGAGGGCACTGTCCCTCCGAGGGTATCCGCATGGCGGAAGAGACGATTCTCAGCAAAGACGAACTGACCTTCATCCGCAAGTTGATGCAGCGCAACGGCAGCACCAGCGCCGAGCGCACGACAGGCTTTCGGATCGACGGCGGAGCGCAATCCAACGAACTGCTGATGCAGCTGGCCGCTCGCGCCAATCTGTCGTTGCAGGCGGAGTTCGAGGATTTCCGCATGTCCTTTCCGCTGCAGCTCCGGGAAGACGAACTACACAGCCTCGACCTACAGCTGGCCCCGCCGGTGATCTACGAACGCGGACCAACTACGCGTGCCTGGCGCCTGCATTTGGACCAGCCGCTCCCTCTGCTGGAAAACGATGGCGGTGAAAGCTCGCTCAGCGTGCACGAGCTGTCTCCGCACGGTTTGCTGGTGGATGCCGGCGGACATCGCAAACCACCCAAGCACTTCCACCTGCGCCTGGCGCTGCCCGATGACAGCCCGCTGGAGATCGACGCCCATCGCGTCCGCGAGCTGACCGGCGGACGAGCCGCGTACGAAGTGGAGTTCACCCAGGAAAAGGATGCCGAGCGGATCCGCTCCTTCCT
Organism: Pseudomonas sp. E45-MNA-CIBAN-0222; assembly: GCF_040310405.1. NCBI lineage: Bacteria > Pseudomonadati > Pseudomonadota > Gammaproteobacteria > Pseudomonadales > Pseudomonadaceae > Pseudomonas > Pseudomonas sp. E45-MNA-CIBAN-0222. The sequence continues at coordinate 203,389 of NZ_JBEOPU010000007.1, read as the reverse complement.
CTATCGCCAGCACCAGCGCCTGCACCCTGATTTGCAGCCGGAGCTGCCAGCCGATCTGGTGTAAGCTGCCACGCCTGTAGCGACCGCCTCAATGTGTGGGCGGTCCGCCCATTTCAGGCAGTGGATTTTCATGCATCAGGCGCCGATTCTCATCACCGGAGCCAGCCAGCGGATCGGGCTGCATTGTGCCGAGCGACTGCTGGAAGACGGCTTTCCGGTCATCCTTACCTACCGTCGCGAACGCGACAGCATCGACCGGCTTCGCGCCTTGGGCGCACAGGCATTGCAGGCAGACTTCAGCGACGAAACCGGCATCACCACCTTTATCAGCGTGCTCAAGCAGCGGACCGACTGCCTGCGGGCCATCGTGCACAACGCCTCCGAATGGCGCCCGGATACCCCAGGACAGGAAGCCGAGGCGTTCCGCCAACTGTTCCAGGTGCATATGCTCGCGCCTTATCTGATCAATCTGCACTGCGCCGAACTGCTGCGCCACGGCGGCCCAGCGGACATCGTGCACATCGGCGACGACGTGACCCGCAAGGGCAGCAAGAAGCACATCGCCTATGCTGCGAGCAAAGCGGGCCTGGACAACCTGACGCTGTCCTTTGCCGCCAGCCTCGCGCCGGCGATCAAGGTCAACGGCATTGCCCCGGCGCTGATCCAGTTCAACCCGGAGGACGCCGCCGAATATCGCCGCAAGGCACTGGCCAAGTCCGCGCTGGGCATCGAGCCCGGTGCGGAGGTGATCTACCAAAGTCTGCGTTACCTGCTCGACAACCCTTATGTCACCGGCACCACACTGACCGTGAACGGCGGCCGCCACCTGATCTGAAGACTGCAAGGAGTCCCCATGCCCAGACTGGAACCCGCGATGGCTCGCATCCGCGTCAAGGACCTGCGGCTGCGCACCTACATCGGCATCAAGGAAGAGGAGATCCTCAACCGCCAGGACGTACTGATCAACCTGACGATGCTCTATCCCGCCGCAGAAGCGGTGCGCGAGAACGACATCGAACAGGCGCTGAACTACCGCACCATCACCAAGGCGATCATTCAGCACGTCGAAGACAACCGCTTCGCCCTGCTCGAGCGGCTGACCCAGGAAATCCTTGACCTGGTGATGCGCTACCCACAGGTGCGCTACGCCGAAGTGGAAGTCGACAAACCCCACGCGCTGCGCTTCGCCGAGTCCGTATCGATCACCCTGGCAGCGCATCGGGATTGACCCTGCGCAAGGCTGGCCGGCTCAACGACGCAAGGTTATGATCCGGCCGACCTCAGCCAACGCCGAGACCCAAAAGATGAATGATCAAGAACGCACCGAACTGGAAGCTGCTGCCTTCCGCCGCCTGGTCCAGCACCTTCGCACCCGCCCCGATGCGCAGAACATCGACCTGATGAACCTGGCCGGCTTCTGCCGCAACTGCCTGTCGAAGTGGTACAAGGCTGCCGCGGATGATCTGGAGATCGAAGTCAGCATCGACCAAGCCCGCGAAGAGGTGTACGGCATGCCGTACAGCGAGTGGAAGAAACGCTATCAGAAGGAAGCGACCGCCGAGCAGCAGGCCGCTTTCGACAAGGCCCAGAAAGAATGAACGACCTGAAGGACTTCCGCGCAAGCCTGCGCAATCGCAACCACGCATTCAGCGAAACACTGGCATTCATCGAGAGCGCCTACGACTATCAGCCGAGCCGCTTCTTCAACGGCACTCTGGAAAACGCTGCCGGCGAGAACGAAGGCTCCTGCAAGACACTGGGCCTCGCTCTGCTAGAAGGGTTCACGACGGAAGAAGCGCTGCTCGCGTTCGGCGAGCACTACCAAGCGGTACTGGCCAACCCCAACGGCACCGATCACCGCAACATTCGCGCGCTGATGGATACCGGGCTGCCCGGCGTGCGTTTCGATGAGCAGCCGCTCAAACGCAAGCAATAGCGCTCTACTCTGCAGGACCGAGCCGGAGATCGCGCCGGCTCCGCGAGGAAGTAAAAAGGGTCATCCCAAGCACTTGGGGAAGGCTGAAAGGAGCGGATGACCCGAAAACCATTGGATGCCAACTTACCCACCTATCGCGGGTGCGGATAATTCAGGTTTTGCATGTAGCCCATAGTCATGGGCTATCCCCTCTGCCAGGCCCCTTGCCTATCAACGCCTCTACAGGAGACGCCAATGCCCGTATCCGCCCTCTCCGGCCCGCAGTACCTGCGCGAGGGCCTGCGTCTGGTGCTCAGCCCAGGGCTGCGTCTGTTCGTGATTCTGCCGCTGACGGTCAACGTGTTGCTGTTCTTCGGCCTGATCTGGTTTGCGGTCGGCCAGTTCAGCGGCTGGGTCGATACCTTCATGCCCAACCTGCCCACCTGGCTCGCGTTTCTCGAGTACATTCTCTGGCCGTTGTTCGTCGCGCTTGTGGTGCTGATGGTGTTCTTCACGTTCACCATGCTGGCCAATATCCTCGCCGCACCGTTCAACGGCTTCCTGGCAGAAAAGGTCGAGGTGGTGGTACGCGGCGAAGATGCCGCGCCGCCCTTTAGCTGGGCCGAGCTGCTAGCCATGCTGCCGCGCACCATTGGCCGCGAGCTTCGCAAGCTGGCCTATTTCGCGCCGCGCGCACTGGCGCTGCTCGTGCTGTCCTTCATTCCGGTGCTGAACCTCGCCGCAGCGCCGTTATGGCTGCTGTTCGGCGTGTGGATGATGGCAGTGCAATACATCGACTATCCGGCAGACAACAACAAGCTGAGCTGGGCAGACATGATGGGGTGGCTGCGCAAGCGTCGCTGGCAGAGCCTGAGTTTTGGTGCAGTGACCTATGCGGCTTTGCTGGTACCGGTGCTGAACCTGTTGATCATGCCGGCGGCCGTGGCGGGGGCTACGTTGTTCTGGGTAAGGGAAGGTGGGCCCAATTGGCAGCTGGATCGCCAAGAATAGCTATCTAGCGGGGTCTGCAGGCGTCTGGCAGAGAGGTTTCCTTCAGGCAACTCGATGGTTGCCGTAAGCCGAAACCGCCAGCCAGCCCTGCATCTCATTACATCGCGAGAGCGTGCAAACCGGCAGCCAGATTTGCCCTGGCTGCCGCCATCACTCACGCCAGCGTCTTCAACGCCTCACGACTGAACGGCAGAATCTCTTCCATTCGGCCTTCACGTACCTTCACCGCCCAGTCTGGATCGCAGATCAATGCGCGCCCCACTGCCACCAGATCGAATTCCTGCTTGTTCAAACGCTCCAGCAGACCTTCGATATTGGCCGGCTGAGCCACCTTATCGGTTTTGACCATGAACTGCAGGAACTCGCCGTCCAGGCCAACACTACCTACGGTGATGGTCGGTTTACTGGTCAGCTGACGCGTCCAGCCGGCCAGATTGAGCTCGGAGCCCTCGAACTCCGGCTCCCAGAATCGGCGTGTCGAACAGTGGAAGATGTCCACACCGGCCGCCGACAGCGGCGCCAGGAACTCGCCGAGCTCTTCGGGCGACTGCACCAGTCGCGCGGTGTAGTCCTGCTGCTTCCATTGCGAGAAGCGGAAGATGATCGGGAAGTCAGGCCCCACCGCCGCACGCACGGCCTGGATCAGCTCGATGGCGAAGCGCGAGCGGTTAGCCAAACTGCCGCCGTATTCGTCGGTGCGCTGGTTGCTGCCCTCCCAGAAGAACTGATCGACCAAGTAACCGTGGGCACCGTGGATTTCCACGCCGTCCATGCCGATCGCCTGGGCATCGCGTGCAGCCTGGGAGAACGCCTCGACCACATCCTGGATGTCCTGCTTGGTCATGCCATGGACGACGACCTGACCGTCCTTCTGCTTCTCCATCGGGCCGTAACCGACGACCTCTGGCTCGGGCTCGGTGCCCTTGCGGCGCACATTACCGACGTGCCAGAGCTGCGGAACGATCTTGCCGCCAGCGGCATGCACCGCATCAACCACATCCTTCCAGCCAGCCAGGGCATCTTCACCGTAGAAACGCGGAACATGGGGATAACCGTTAGCCGCGGCATGGCCGACCGTGGTGCCTTCGGTAATGATCAACCCCACTCCGGAGGCAGCGCGACGGCGGTAGTACTCGACTACATCGGCAGTGGGTACACCGTTGGGCGAGAACGAACGGGTCATCGGCGCCATGACCACACGGGTCGGCAAACGGAGAGCACCCAACTCAAAGGGCTGGAACAAGGCTTGTACGCTGGCGGTCATCGATCGACTCCTGTGGCATTGATCAAGGCAACCGGGTGCTCATGCCCCGGCGATGTTATTGCAGCCGGCGCCAACAGGCGTTCGAGCTGCTGAAAAAACACCTGCAAAGGCGCAATGTTGCCGCTCACTTTCATGCGCAGCAGCGCGCCTTCCCAGGCATTGCTTATGAATTCCGCGAGGGCTGGGCAATCGCAGTCGGAGGCGATCTCGCCAGCGCTGCGCGCCTGCTCCAGACAAGTCGCGAGCAGATAGACGGATTGCTCAAGTATCTCGCTGAGCCGATTCGAGATGGGCGGGCACAGCTCGGCCATCTCGAAACTCAGACTGCCGATAAAGCAGTGATATTCGGGCCTTTCCTTGCGGGCAAAGTGCGCAACGAGATCGGCGTAGTAGTCGAGGACACGTTGCCGCGGGGAGATTGCGCAATTACCCAGCGCCGCCTGATAGCGCTCCAACCGTGGCGCGTAAATGTAGTCGAGCGCCTGCAGGGCAAAGTCCTCCTTACTGGCGAAGTAGTGGTAGAACGAGCCTTTGGGGATACCGGCTGCCTGGACAATCTCCTGCACGCCAGTGCCGTGATAGCCACGGCGGGTCATTACCTGAGCGCCTCGGGACAGGATAAGGTCGCGTTTGTCATTACGTGCTGGACTGGTCATGTACAGAGAATATGACCGGTCGTCTCGTCGGCACAGCATCATCCATGTCACTTATCCAGTGGCAACCATGGCGACGATGGGGGGAGGATTACGCGGAGGGAAAAGGATGCGACCGCAACTGCGGTCGCGAGGAGTACAGATCAGGCCAAGGCGGTTTCAATTGCCTGAATGAGCGCGGCATCGTCGGGCGCGGTGCGCGGCGAGAAACGAGCCAGCACGCGGCCGTCCTTGCCGACCAGAAACTTCTCGAAATTCCAGGTGATGTCGCCGGGGAAATCGGCACCTTCGCCAGCCAGTAGCCGATACAACGGATGACGCTGCGGGCCGTTGACCTCGAGCTTGCCGCTCAGAGGAAAGCTGACGCCATAGTTGAGGGAGCAGAAAGAGCGAATCTCATCGTCGCTGCCCGGCTCCTGCGCGGCGAACTGGTTGCACGGGACGGCCAGCACGCTGAAGCCACGGGGACCGTACTGCTGCTGAAGGCGCTCAAGGCCGGCGTACTGCGGTGTCAGGCCACATTGCGACGCGACATTGACCACCAGCGTGATCTGATCGCCGAACTGCGCCAGCGGCAACTCCTCGCCGCTCAGACCTGGCAAAACCAATTGATGGAATGCGCTCATGAAATCTCTCCTAACGAAAAAACGCCCCGGCAAACGACCGGAGCGCTCTTCTTGCATTCAACACGGTGGACTTCCAGCCGCCGTGCGCACGAACGCCTGAGTGGCGATCGAGATCAGTGGTGGTGACCACCTTCACCGTGAACGTGGCCGTGAGCAACTTCCTCTTCACTGGCTTCGCGCACGCTGACGACCTTGACGTCGAAGTTCAGACGCTGACCGGCCAGCGGGTGGTTACCGTCGACAATCACATCATCACCTTCCACGTCGCGAATGGTGACGATCTGCATGCCGCCGTCAGGACCGGAGGCGTGGAACTGCATGCCCACTTCCAGCTCGTCGACACCTTCGAACATCGCGCGGTTCAGCGTGGCAACCAGTTCGGCGCTGTACTCGCCGTAGGCGTCCTGAGGCTCGATGGAAACCTGAAGCTGGTCACCGCCCTGCTTGCCTTCGAGCGCTTTTTCCAGACCAGGGATGATGTTGCCTGCACCGTGCAGGTAGACCAGCGGCGCGCCGCCGGCCGAGCTGTCGATCACCTCACCGGCGTCGTTGGTGAGTGTGTAGTCGATGGAGACAGCCTTGTTAGCGGCAATCAGCATGGGGCAGAACCTTTGCTTTAGAGAATGGATGTCGAAGTTTAACCATCCACTGCGCCGAATGCGAACCGACCATGGATGAACGGACCACTGCCGCCCGTCGGCGCTTGCCGAGATGTAGTGCCATCGAATGTGTGACTACAACCTTCGGATGGCATCGTTTTAACGGCCGATGTGCAAGAATCGGCGAAAAGTATCTTTGGCACCCATATCAATAACATTAGAGAACCAAGGAGCACCGATGTCGGCTCGTAACATCCTGGTGATTAACTGTGGCAGCTCGTCGATCAAGTTCGCCCTGGTCAACGAAGCGCAAGCGACTTTCCCGCTGCAAGGCCTGGCCGAGTGCATTGGCAGCCCAGAGGCTGTCATCCACTTCGAAAGCGCGGCAGGCAAAGAAAGTGTCAAGGTGCCCGACGCCGATCATCAAGCTGCTCTCGCCAAGATCCTGCCACGCGTAGAAGAAGCCGCTGGCGGCCATCTGGACGGCATCGGTCACCGTGTAGTGCATGGCGGTGAGAAGTTCTTCGCCTCCTCGCTGCTCAACGACGAAACCCTGGCCGGCATCGAAGCCAACATCCAGCTGGCCCCCCTGCACAATCCAGCCAACCTCAGCGGCATCCATGCCGCCATCAACCTGTTCCCGGAGCTGCCGCAGGTAGGCGTGTTTGATACCGCCTTTCACCAGACCATGCCCGAGCACGCGTACCGCTACGCCTTGCCGGAAGTGCTCTACAAAGAACACGGCGTACGTCGCTACGGCTTCCACGGCACCAGCCATCGCTACGTCAGCAATCGCGCGGCCGAACTGGCTGGCGTGGCACCTGAAAGCAGCAGCTGGCTGGTTGCTCACCTGGGCAACGGTTGCTCCACCTGCGCAGTAGTCAACGGCGAAAGCCGCGACACCAGCATGGGCCTGACCCCGCTTGAAGGCCTGGTGATGGGCACCCGCAGTGGCGATGTCGACCCGAGCCTGCACAACTTCCTGAACAAGACCCTGGGCTGGGATCTGGCCAAGATCGACAACATGCTCAACAAGGAAAGCGGCCTGAAGGGTCTGTCCGGCCTGTCCAACGATATGCGCACCCTGGCCGATGCCCGCAACGCTGGGCATCCGGGCGCCGTACTGGCCTTCGAAGTGTTCTGCTACCGCCTGGCCAAATCGCTGTCGGCCATGGCCTGCGCCCTACCGCAGCTGGACGGCCTGGTATTCACCGGTGGTATCGGCGAGAACTCTTCGGCCGTGCGTGAGCGGACCCTGGAGCACCTCAAGCTGTTCGGCTTCAAACTCGACGCCGAGGCGAATGCCCGCTGCACCCGTGGTGTCGCCGGCGAAATCCAGGCCGAGGGTAGCCCACGCATCATGGTGGTTCCCACCAACGAGGAGCGTCAAATCGCCCTCGACACGCTGGCCCTGCTGGACGCCTGACCGCAGAGGCATGCAGGCACACCGAGACCCGACAGCCTCAGGCAGTCGGGTCTCTGCACTTGAGCGCCGCGGCAATCAGGCAGTTTCCACCCTGGCACAAGTGCCCTAGCCTTGCCGGCGCCCAGCACCGTTACCCGAGCACCCTGTCCTCAAGGAGATGCCATGCACACAATCTTTCTCGCCCCTACCGGTTTCGGCGGCGGCCTCAATTCCATCAGCCTTGGCTTGATTCGCGCGCTTGAAAACGCGGGTCTGAAAGTCGGCTTCTTCAAGCCAATTGCTCAACCCTTCCCGGTTGACCAGGGCCGCGAGCGCTCCTGCATTCTGGTCGAGCGCACGCTCAACCTGGCCTCTCCCGAGCCGCTGCCGCTGGAGCAGGTTGAGCGTCAGCTCGCCGACGGCGAGATCGATCTGCTGCTCGAGGACGTGATCAGCCGCTATCAACAGGTTGCAGTCGGCAAAGACGTGGTCATCGTCGAGGGCATGGTGCCCACCCGCGAAGCCAACTACACCCAGCGCATTAACACTCAGCTGGCCAAGAGCCTGGACGCCGAGGTCATCCTGATCGCAGCCCAGGGCAGTGACAGCCTCAAGCGTCTGGCCGAACGTATCGAGATCCAGGCCCAGCTATACGGCGGCGCCAAGGATCCCAAGGTACTCGGTGTCATCCTCAACAAGGTCAAGACCGAAGAAGGTCTGCCGGCATACATCGACAGCCTGAAGCAACACCTGCCGCTGCTGGGCGGGGCCGAGTTCCAGTTGCTCGGTGCGATCCCCTTCTCTGAAGAACTCAACGCACTGCGCACCCGTGACATCGCCGAACTACTTGGCGCCCAGGTGCTCAACGCTGGCGAGGCCGATCAGCGCCGTGTCGGCAAGATCGTGCTGTGCGCACGTGCCGTTCCGAACACCGTGCAGCTGCTGCAATCCGGCGTTCTGGTAGTCACCCCAGGAGATCGCGACGACATCATCCTCGCTGCCAGCCTCGCCTCGCTCAACGGTGAAAAGCTTGCCGGCCTGCTGCTGTGCAGTGACTTCGCGCCGGATCCACGCATCCTCGAGCTGTGCAAGGCTGCGCTGGACGGCGGCTTACCGGTGATGACCGTCCAGACCAACTCTTACGACACGGCGAACAACTTGTTCGGCCTGAACAAGGAGACCCCGTCGGACGACATCGAACGCGCTACCCGCGTAACCGACTTTATCGCCAAGCACTTGCACCCTGAGTTTCTGCACACGCGCTACAGCGTGCCGCGCGGCGAGCTGCGCATGTCGCCGGCCGCCTTCCGCTACCAGCTGGTCAAGCGCGCCCAGGATGCCAACAAGCGCATCGTGCTGCCCGAGGGCAACGAGCCGCGCACCATCCGCGCCGCCGCCATCTGCCAGGAGCGCGGCATCGCCCGCTGCGTGCTGCTGGCCAAGCCGGAGGAAGTCCAGCAGGTCGCCCGTGAGCAGGGCATCATGCTGCCGGCCAGCCTGGAGATTCTCGATCCGGACAGCATCGCCAATCGCTACGTCGAGCCAATGTGCGAGATGCGTAAAGCCAAGGGCCTTACGCCGGATGATGCACGTGAACAACTGAAGGACACCGTAGTTCTGGGCACCATGATGCTGGCTCTAGACGAGGTCGACGGCCTGGTTTCCGGTGCCGTGCACACCACTGCCAACACCATCCGCCCTGCTCTGCAGCTGATCAAGACGGCACCGGGCTACAGCCTGGTTTCATCGGTGTTCTTCATGCTGCTGCCGGATCAGGTACTGGTCTATGGTGACTGCGCAGTGAACCCCAACCCGAGCGCCACCGAGCTGGCCGAGATTGCGCTGCAAAGTGCCGAATCGGCTGTGGCATTAGGCGTGAGCCCGCGTGTCGCGATGATCAGCTACTCCACCGGTAGTTCCGGCAGCGGTGCTGAGGTCGAGAAGGTCGCCGAAGCCACTCGCATTGCTCAGGAGCGTGCGCCAGCGCTGCCGATTGACGGTCCGCTGCAGTACGACGCCGCCTCCGTTCTCAGCGTCGGCAAGCAGAAGGCGCCTAACAGCAAGGTGGCCGGGCAAGCTACCGTGTTCATTTTCCCCGACTTGAACACCGGTAACACCACCTACAAGGCCGTTCAGCGTAACGCCAACTGCCTCAGCGTCGGCCCGATGCTACAAGGTCTGGCTAAACCGGTTAACGACCTGTCCCGTGGCGCACTGGTAGACGACATCGTCTTCACCATCGCGCTCACCGCACTACAGGCCGCCAACCAGCAGACCTGACCGCCTGTCGAAGCTGACGCCGACCGCCTTTTAGCCGGCGGCGTCAGTCTCGAATCGCTCTCGATAGTTGCAGTTCAGCGCGTAATCGCTACTCTTGGCGCCTCGAATCAGCCGTATCGACGAGAACCCCATGCTGAGCTTCCTCCCTGCGCCCGCGCGCGGCACCCTCGCCGCACTGTTCCTGGCGCTCAATACCCTGTTCTGGTGCTGGCCCCTTTTCGCCCTCTCGCTGCTCAAATTAGTGCTCCCCGTCCCCGCCATACAACGTGGCCTGCGTTTCGGCATGCACTGGATCGCGGAGTCCTGGATAGCGGTGAACAGCTTCTGGATGAACCTGGTACAGCCGATTCGTTGGGATGTGCAGGGCCTCGAGCTGGTGGACATGCACCACTCCTACCTTGTCACCAGCAACCACCAGAGCTGGGCGGACATCCTCGTGCTGCAGTATCAGCTCAACCGACGCATGCCGATTCTCAAGTTTTTCCTCAAGCAGGAGCTGATCTGGGTTCCGGTAATTGGTCTGTGCTGGTGGGCTTTGGAATTCCCGTTCATGAAGCGTTTCAGCAAGGAATATCTGGCCAAGTACCCGGAAAAACGTGGCGAGGACCTGGCGACCACACGCAAGGCCTGCGAGCGCTATCGAACCAACCCGGTGTCGGTATTCAATTTCTTGGAAGGCACACGTTTCACCGAGGATAAGCACACCGAGCAGGCGTCGCCTTACCCATTTCTACTCAAGCCCAGGGCTGGCGGTATCGCCTTCGTGATCGATGCCATGGGCGAACAGCTCACGGCGCTGATCAACATCACCATTCACTACCCCGATGGTCGCCCCAGCTTCTGGGATTTACTCGCCGGCAATATTCATCAAGTGGTCCTGCGAATCGAGGCCCAGCCGATTCCAGCCGAGTTTCTTGGGCACAATTATGATCAGGACGAGGCGTACAGGCTGGCGTTTCAGGAATGGGTCAACGGACTCTGGGCCGACAAGGATGCGAAGCTGGCGCAACTGCACCAGACGTTTCCAGTGCAACATCGAGCGTCATAGCCGCTATTGCACATCCCACGTGGTGCGGGCAGAAAAGGCCCGCGCCTCCTCCGCCGTTACGGCCGGGGACACCAGAAAACCCTGCATGACATCACAGCCGTTTTCCAGCAACCAGTCGCGCTGAGCGAGCGTTTCTACGCCCTCGGCTATCACCTCCAGGCCAAGATTGCGCCCAAGGTCGATGATGGTGCTGACCACAGCCGCATCGCGCGGCGAGCCCAGCATGTTGGCGATGAACAGGCGGTCGATCTTCAGCGTATCCAGCTCGAAATGCCGCAAATAGGCGAGCGACGAATAGCCGGTGCCAAAATCGTCGATTGCAACCCGTACGCCGAGTTTTCGCAGCTGACGAAGCTTCTCGCAGCTGCGCTCCAGATCCTGCATGAGCGTACCTTCCGTGACCTCCAGCTCCAGCTGCACCGGATTGAGCTGATACTCGTCGAGCAGGCGTCGTAGCGAATCGAAAAGCCCGGCGCGACTGAACTGCACCGGACTGACGTTCAGGCTGAGTATCAGGTCGCTGCCGGAAGATGGCTCCCATTGGCAGTACTGGTTCATCCCCTCTCGTAACACCCAGTCACCCACCCGCTCGATAAGGCGAGTTTCCTCCAGCAACGGAATGAACACCGCCGGATCGTTCTCGCTGGCGTCACCCTGCGGCCAGCGCAACAGGCCTTCGAAGCCCCTTAGCTTGCCGCTGGCAAGCATCACCTGCGGCTGGTAGAGCAGCTCGAAGTCGTTGCGCTCGGTGGCGTTGCGTAGATTCTCTTCCATCATCAATCGGGCGTGGGCACGCTCGTTCATGTCGTTCGAGAAAAAGCGGTACTGCCTGCGCCCGGCACGCTTGGCTTCATACATCGCCATGTCCGCCGAACGCAGCAGCTGGTCAACACTGACACCGCAATCCGGGAAGTGCGCGATGCCGATGCTCGCACCAAGGGTCACCTCGGTGCCGTCGATCTTGTGCCTCACCGAGATCAGCTCGATCAGCTTTTCGGCCACACGAGCCGCGTCCTCTGGATGATCCAGAGAGTCCAGCAGCGCCGTGAACTCATCCCCCCCCATGCGCGCGATGATGTCGTACGGCCGCATACAGGTTTCCAGCAGGCGCGCCACTTTGCACAGAATCTCGTCGCCAGCATCGTGACCAAGGGAGTCGTTGATGCGCTTGAAACCATCCAGGTCGATATAGAGGATCGCCATGCGTTTGCCATTGCGATCGACACGCGCCAGCGACGACTCCAGCGCCTGGTGGAAGCCACGCCTGTTCAACAGGCCTGTCAGCGAGTCAGTGACCGCCTGGGTCTCGAGCTGAACATGCAGGTTGCGCACCACCGACATATCCAGCGCGATAACCACCATGGAGCGCTGCTGGCGCGGCAACGGCGAGCTGGACAACGCCACCGGCAGCGGCGTGCCATTGGCGGTGTGCAGCTGGGCTTCGTGCAAGCGGTAGGTCGAGCCGCTGCGCCAGTAACGATAGAAGTCCGACTCGTGCCAATTGGCCGGCATGTCCGGCGCGGCGAGATGCGACAGCAGCGGCGTACCCTGCAGGTCCTCGACACGGGTATGCAACATGCCGGCAATGGCCGGATTGGCGAAGTTGATGTAGCCGTCTTCTCCGACTACCAAAATGCCTTCCGCGGCATTGCTCAGCACCGAAGCGTTGAACGCGCGGGCGGTGTCGAGCTGCTGAGTGAGCAGCTGCAGGTCGCGTCGGTTGTGCTCATGGGCCAGCAGCGTGTTGATCTTGTGCTTGAGCACCTGCGGATCGAAGGGTTTGAGAATGAAGTCGACCGCTCCGGTGGCATAGCCACGCAACACCGAATCGCGGGTGTGGGCAATTGCGGAAACGAAAATGATAGGTGTGTAGCGGGTATGCGGACTGCCGCGCATGAGCCGCGCGACTTCGAAGCCATCCATACCCGGCATCTGCACATCGAGCAGGACGAGCTCAACGTCGAGTTCCAACAACGCCCTGAGCGCCCCTTCCCCCGAATTGACGGTATGCACCTGCCAGTCACCGTCGCCCAGCAACGCCTCCATCGCCACCAGATTGGCCTCGCGATCATCCACCACCAGCAACGTGCGGCTGCGGGGTTTGGACTTAAGCTGCGTTTGCGTCATCGCCAACCTCCAAGCAAGCCGCATCGACGCACCCACAGGAGCGCCATGCGCACCGCACGATATCGGCTGACCTTTGTTTCGCCACTGCCATGTTCAGCGTGCACCACCCGCTCACTCCTCATCAGCATCAGTCGCGCCGGCGTCCAGGCCTAGCCAGTGCCGCGTCAATTCTTGTAACGGCTCCGGCTCGACCGGCTTGACCAGCACATCGTCCGCACCAGCAGCAGCGCAACGCTCGCGCTCCTCATCGTTGTCCGTCACTACCAGCGCGATGATCGGCGCCTGACAGTCATGCCCCCGCTTAAGCCGCTGCGCCAACTCTGGACCATCCGCCCCAGGCTGGCTCATGTCCAGCAGTACCAGATCGAAGGCATCCTCTTCGAAACGCTCGATGGCCTCATCGGCGCTGGTAACCGGAACCACCTGCAGGCCTAACTGATCGAGCTGAGCGGTCAACGAATAGATCAGGCGCACATCCTGATCCATCAACAGGACACGGCGGCCAGCGGCGGTCACCTGCAACGAGGCCGCAGCACTTGACGCAGGAGTGGCTGGCTCCGGCCGTATCAGCGCGCCCATACGCTCCACATCCTCATCCTTGGATAAGGACGATGCCGAATATCTGCGCAAGCGTTGCATATCATCCTCCGACAAAGGCTTGCGACTGTTGACCAGCACAGTGACCGCGCGAAGTGAACGCAACCGCTCGAGGGCATCCAACAGATCCAGTCCATTGCCATCAGCGAGTTCGTGATCGGTCACGACCACCGTAAAGGCTTGCTCGGCATAGGCCAGTCGGGCAGCCTCAGCGGTCGCGGCCAGCGTGACGCTGTAGCCGAGACGCTCGAAGTAGTCGCGGATCAGCATGCGCCGCCGCGGGTCCGTTTCTACCAGCAACAGGCGTAGCGGATTGTGATCGTGTCGAGCGAGCTCGCTGAAGATTCGTTCCAGCTCGGATTGCGCCACCGGCTTGACCAGGTAGCGCGAACCGTCGTCGTGCCAATCATGGGGCTGAGGTACGCAGGAAATGATCATCACCGGCATACCCTGATGGCGCTCATCTGCACGAAGCTCGCGATGGACCTGCCAACCGCTGATATCCGGGAGCAGGATGTCCAGAATCACGGCCGCAAAATGCTCGCGATTCAGCGCCTCTAGCCCCTGCTGTCCGGTGCTGCAGATCAGACTGGTAAAGCCGTGGCTTTGACCGACCTCTGCGACCACCGATGCAAAATCCGCATCATCTTCAATGATCAGCAAACCGGGTCCTCGGCCGCGTCGCTGCGGCTGAGGCGGTAGCAACGATTGCGCAGGGGTGCCTGCGATAAGCTCCACGGGCAACTGAACGGTGAATGTCGCACCCTGCCCCAGTTCGCTGACTACGGTGAGATGGCCACCGAGCACCTCGACCAGTTGGCGGGTGATCGCCAGACCAAGTCCGGTGCCGCCGTAGTGCCGACTGATCGAACCATCGATCTGTTGAAACGCCTGGAATATCCGCTCCTGCTGATCCGGGGCGATACCGATGCCGCTGTCGCGCACCTGCAGTTGCAGCAACGGGCCTGTCTGGTCGTCGGCTGGCAGGCAAGCGGCCAGTAGTTCGACACCGCCGCGCTCGGTGAACTTCAGTGCGTTGGTCAACAGGTTATGCAAAATCTGCTGAAGCCGCGCGCGATCGGAATTCAGCGTGAGCGGTACATCCGGATCGACCGTCATTTTCAGCGCCAATCCTTTTTGCTCGGCCATAGGCCCGAGCGCGACATCCAGCTCGTTCAGCAACTCGCGTAGATTCAGCGGCTCCAGTTTGAGCTGCATCCGCCCGGACTCGATCTTGGCAAGGTCCAGCACATCGTTTATCAGCTCCAGTAGCTCATGGCCGGCGCGGTGGATGATGTCGGCGTGACGGACCTGCTTGTCGTTGAGGTTTCCCGCACCGTTCTGCCGCAACTGGTCGCTAAGGATCAGGATGCTGTTGAGCGGTGTACGCAACTCGTGCGACATGTTGGCGAGGAATTCCGATTTGTAACGGTTGGCTACGGCCAATTGGTCAGCCTGGTCGCGCAGGCGCCGTTCGGCCGCCTTGCGGTGACTGATATCGATGATCACAGCCTGCACCAGTTGTTCATCGCCGCTGCGCAACGGTGAAAGCCCTATCTCCACCGGCAGCGCGCTACCATCGCGGTGCCGACCGAACAGCTCGCGATTGCTGCCCATGCGGCGGGGCTCAGGATTTTCCGCGTACCCCTGACGAAGGCCGTGGTGCGCTTCGCGCAACGCTTCGGGCAGCAGCACTTCCACCGGCTGGCCGACCAGATCTTGCCGGCTGTAGCCGAAAAGAATTTCGGTCTGGCGGTTGACCATGACGATCTCGCCCTGCGCGTCCACCAGCACGAACGCATTAGGCGAGGCCTCGACGACGTTGCGAAAGCGTTCCTCATCGCGCTTACGCGCCTGCAGATCGAGCAGGTTGAGCACGTAGTACAACTCGTCATCATGACTGAAGCTTGTCAGGCTGACGGCCACCGGTATGGGCTTGCCATCCTCGCGCTGTGCCTGGAGCTCCAGCTGACTAGTCTCACGCAGCTGCCGCAGGGTCTGTTCACCGAGCACACCTGGAACATAGCGGCTCACACGCTCCCCGGCCAGAAGCTCTGTTGAGCTTGCCAGCAGCTGTCCGGCGCTCTGGTTGGCCAGCTCGATGCGCCCACCTGCGTTGCACAGCAGCGTGGCAACCGGAAGTTGTTCGATCAACTGACGAAAGCGTGCCTCGCGTTCCTGCAGTTGCAGGCTTAACGCCTGACTGCTGCGTAGTGCGCGTTCGCGAAGGTAGAGGTAGCCGCCCACCAGCAATGAAAACAGTGCCGCGGCCGTCAAAGCGGCGGCCAGGCTGAAGGCCCGATTGTTGTCGCGCAGCACCGCTTCGTACTCGGGAGTACTTGCCACCTGCAACTGCCAGCTACGTCCATACATGTAGATATTGCGGATGCGCTGAAACGCGGCATCGGTACTCACCGGGGCACGCCCGGTAAGAAGCGGCGCCTCCGGACTGGCGGCATCGAACAGCTGCAGCTGCAGCATCCGACTACGGGACCCTAAGATGCCTTCCATCAGATCGGTCAGGCGAAAGGCTCCATGCAGGCTGCCTACGAAGGCGCGCTTACGCTCTTCTTCGGTGGTTACCGGCGCCGTCGAGGCATAAAGAGGAAAGAACAACAGAACGCCCATCTGCACGTTCTGTTCGGTTTCTTGCTTGAGTCGCAACGGGCCAGTGAGCACCGGGTTGCCAGTGTTACGTGCGGTGGTAATGGCCTCACGGCGTGTCGCTTCGCTGAACAAGTCGAAACCGAGCACCCGGCGATTGCGCCAATCGGTGGGATGGATGTAATCGGTCACCACATATTCGTCCCGCTCCCCAGGCGGATACATCCGGAAACGGTCGCGGCCCATGCTGCGGATGTGATTGATCATGGTTTCCAGAGTCGCTGGCGTGGCGTGTCGCGCCAATGCAACGCCCTGAATTCCGGGGTAGAAATCCTGCAGCTGCAGCTGATCCGCAGCACGCGCCCACTCGTCCACTTTCACGTCGTCGTTGCCCGCAACTACGCCGGCAAGCCCACGCAAGACCATTTCGTAGGCGCGCATTCTTTCGCGAAGGGTGTGCTCTATATCATCGACGGCAAAGGTAAAGCGCTGCTCCTGCTCGATCCTGCTGCGCTGCTCCTGAACATACCATTGCCAGCCAATCCATCCACCCAGCCCCGCCATCAGGGCCAGCGCGACCAGTAATGGCAACCAGGACCTGCGGGAATGGAGAGCGGGACGATCATCCATTCGACCTCCTCTGTGCCACTACTGGTGTGCTATCGAATGTCAGATTCGAATAGTGCAGAGAGGTTCAATGGCACGAGCAAGAAACGAATTAATGGCGTCTGAAAACAGACAATTGCGAGGCCGTTGCAGCCCCGCAATCTATTAGAGCATTACAGCGGACGAAGATTGATCTCGACGCGGCGGTTCTGCGCACGGCCAGCAGTCGTATCGTTGCTGGCGATCGGCTGGCTTGGGCCCGCACCGTAGGAGGAAATCCGCGAAGCGGCGACGCCGTTGGACGCCAGGTAAGAGGCAACGCTCTGCGCACGACGGTTGGACAGATCCTGGTTCAGCTGCAGCGAACCGGTGCTGTCGGTATGGCCGACGATATCTACGCCATTCTTGTTGAACTCCTTGAACACCTGCACCAGTGAGTTCAGCGTCGGATAGAAGCTGCTGGAGATATCTGCCGAGTTGCTGGCAAAGGTAATGTTGCCAGGCATGATCAGCGTCAGATTGTCACCATTGCGCTGTACCTGAACACCGGTGCCCTGCAGCGTCTGACGCAGCTTGGCTTCCTGGGTATCGACGTAGTAACCGTAGCCACCGCCCGCTGCGCCGCCTACCGCTGCGCCAATCAGTGCGCCCTTGGTGCGATCTTTCTTGCTCGAAGTCGCAGCGCCGATGACCGCACCACTGACGGCACCGATACCGCCATATACACCGGCTTTTCCAGCCTGCTGCTCGCCGGTATAGGGATTGGTGGTGCAACCAACCAGCAGAGCAACGCCTGCAGCCAGAGCGGTCATGTTCAGCATTTTCATAGTTACTTCCTTCTCTTGTCAGTTACCAAGGCAGTCCCCAGCCCTTGCGAGCGCAGCCCTGAATGCGGCGCTAGATTACCATCGACCACCACCAAGGATAGGAACCGTGCAGCAGAACCCGTCCAACGGCCGGACATTCAGGCGCGAACGAAAGGATTCTCGCGCATCTCGTCTCCCAGACGAGTGTCCGGACCATGGCCAGTCACCACGGTGGCCTCTTCGTCGAGCGAGTAGAGTCGCTGCTTGATGGAGCGCTCGATGCTTGAGTAGTCCCCACCCCAAAGGTCGGTACGCCCGATACCGCGACGGAACAGCGTATCGCCGGCGATCAACAGCTTGGCGTCAGCGAACCAGAAACTCATCGAGCCTGGCGTATGCCCCGGAGTGTGCAACGCCACACCGCAACCGCAGGCCAGCTCCTCGTCATCGGCCAGCCACTTATCAGGCCCTGGCACCGGCGTATACGGCACACCGAACATGCGGCACTGCATTTCCAGGTTGTCCCAGAGAAACTGATCAGCCTTGTGCAAGTGAAGCGTGGCGCCGGTCTTTTCCTTCATCTGCCCCGAAGCCAGGAAATGATCCAGATGCGCGTGGGTATGGATGATGCTCACCACTTTCAGGCCATGGGTATTCAGCCGGGCCATGATCAGCTCCGGGTCGCCACCGGGATCGACCACGATGGCCTTTTTACTTACCGGGTCGCCAATGATCGTGCAGTTGCACTGCAAAGGCCCGACGGGGAAGGATTCCCGTATTATCTGGGGTTTTGCGGCTTCCATGGGTGCTCCTGTATGATTGATGGCACAATTTTGGCACAGTGCGGTTTGAAGATGGCGACATTCAGGAAGAAAGGCCCTTACCAGTGGCACGCCCAAATCAGGCGTAAAGGGTGGCCCCAACAGACCCGCACATTCAATACCCAGACAGAGGCAAAAACCTGGGCGACCATGATCGAACGCGAAATGGATGCTGGCGTGTTCGTCAGCCGCAACGAAGCCGAGGCCACCTCGTTCTCCAGCGCACTGGAGTTGTACGCCAAGGAGGTGACCAGCAAGAAGCGCAGCAGCGCCTCCGAGCTATCGCGCATCCAGGCCATGCAACGCCACCCTCTCACGCTTCGCTCGCTTGCCAGCATTCGTGGCTCCGACATGGCGGCCTATCGCGACATGCGCCTAGAGGAAGGCATGGCCCCCTCCACCGTGCGCCGCGAGCTGGCCCTGATCTCTCACGTCTTCACCATCGCCCGCAAAGAGTGGCGCATGGAGTCGCTAAGCAACCCTGTCGAACTGATCCGGCAGCCGAGCGTTGATGACGCCAGAGAACGGCGAATCCTCAGTGCCGATGTATGGACACGCAAAGACGGGAAGCTGGTATGTGAGCACCTGGACGAACTGGAAATGATCAGCCGCCACTCGCGCTCGGCCGAGCTGCCAAAGATCGTCGCCTTCGCCGTAGAAACGGCGATGCGCCGCAGTGAGATAACCGGCCTGCTACGCGCCAACGTAAACAGGGACAAGCGGGTCGCACTGCTGCCCATGACCAAGAACGGCTCTGCTCGGGGCGTCCCCCTTTCCAGCAAAGCTGTGGAGATACTGGAAAGTCTCGCCGAGCGTGACGATGGCCGCTGCTTTAAGAGTCGCCCAGACACAATCAGCAAAGCATTCGCGAGCGCTATCACCGAGGCGCGCAAGGCCTATGTCGAGGGCTTGAACCTTTTCCTCGAACAGAAGCGACTCGCCAAAGAGAAGATCGACCAACTCATCCAAGACGACCCGTTTCTGGTTGATTTGCGCTTCCATGACTTGCGCCATGAGGCAACCTCACGCCTGGCAGAAATATTCCCGCTGCATGAGCTAACCAAAATTACCGGCCACCAGGACACTCGCATGCTGATGCGTTACTACCACCCGAGAGCGGAAGACCTCGCAAGGAAGCTGATCTAGCACACACCTGGGCCCAGGCCGCTTAGATCAGTATACTCTCGCCCTACTGTGCCTATTACACACTTTGACACTTCAACAAACCTACGAATTCAAAATGACTCCAGAAGCCCAAGAACCGGAAAGCAGCCTAAGTTTTTTGAGCCTATTCTCAGGTTGTGGCGGACTTGACTTGGGGTTCATGCAAGCGGGTTTCAGCCCCGTAGCAGCCTTTGATATCTGGCCGCTTGCGGTTGAAAACTACAGGAACAACATTGGTGATCACGCTCACATCTGGGATCTATCAAACGGAAAACTACCCAATGAGTTTGATTGCGATGTAGTAGTTGCAGGCTCACCATGCCAAGGCTTCTCTACGGTAGGAAAAAGAAATATTGACGACCCGAGGAATCACCTACTTGAATCCGCCGTCAAAATAGGAATCGACGTAAACCCCAAAGCGATGGTTTTCGAGAACGTCCTAGGCATATTACAAGGTGAGCATAAAACCCACTGGGATCGCGCTCACTCAAAATTAAACGCTGCGGGCTACGAGACCACCACACTAATATTAGATGCAAGAGACACGGGATCCCCGCAATCTAGAAAAAGAGCGTTCCTGCTAGCCTGGAAGAAAACTTTCAAAATAACAACAGCGCTTGAAAAACAAAAACACCTTACATTGATAGATGTTTTAGCCAACATTTCCAACCTTGCCAATCATGAGCCAAAAACATTTCAACCAGACACACCAGAGTATAAAATCTCTAGTCAAATTGAACCTGGACAGAAGCTCTGCAATGTTAGAGGCGGCACCGCCTCGGTACATACATGGAACATCCCTGAAGTATTTGGCGATACCACACTAGAAGAAAAAGAAGTTTTACAGAGCATAATGAAATTGCGCCGTAGAAACAGAAGAAGAACTTTCGGCGACGCAGACCCAGTAATACCCCGCGCCATATACCTAGACCTACAAAGGAAGGTTGCAACAGATATCAAGTCCCTCATCAGAAAAGGATATCTCAGAAAAATCGATGGCTTCGTGGACCTGACCAACACCTTTAATGGTAAGTACCGGCGACCTTTATTGAACGGAGCATCACACACCGTTGACTCTCGCTTTGGGGATCCCAGATGCTTCTTGCATCCGAGCGAGCACCGCGGCTTTAGCGTGAGAGAAGCCGCTCGCATTCAAAGATTCCCAGATTCCTATATTTTTCACGGCCCAATTGATGAGCAATTCCGCCTAGTAGGTAATGCAGTCCCCCCTACGATGGGACTTACAATAGGAAGAATGCTAAAAGACGCAATTCAAGGGAAAAATAATGACTACCGCCCTTGATATTATTGAGAAACTGCAAAGAAAGCATCACCCGGAACATGAGGGGCGCGCTGCCCGTGCGAGCAAGCTACGGGGACTTTATGAGACACTTGCAGCCCACCTATTCCACCAATTCGAACCCACAAAGAAAGTATCTAATCGTGTTAGCAGAGACTTCATGGCTCGCTTAAACACATGGCTAAATTGCTTTGAGTCAGAAGAAGATCAATGGAATGCGTTTAGATCTATCGAGTATTTATTTTTTGCCGGACATCAAGAATTCGAAGAGCTATATCGTTGCGCAAGCGAGCACATAATTAAACCCTGGCTCATCGACTTAGCCAACATTGATATATTTAGCAAAAATGCATCAGAACTCCTGAATGCCGAACTAAAAGCCACTTGGCCGTGCCCAGTAACCGACAGCCTAAGAATAAATGGTTTTTTACATATAACAGGCCTCGAAGGGCAGAGCCTTCGTCCAGATTGGCTCAGCCTAAGAGAACTTGGATGCCCGGATAGAATTGAAGCCTACCGGAACAAAAAAGAAATTAAGTACCTAGTCTTGCTTGAGGACTTTGTTGGCTCAGGGGGGCAACTATGTCGCGCGCTGAAGTTCGCCTCGGAGAACTTTAATGGGCCAATAATAGTAATACCATTAATTATTTGCGCGCCCGGCGACAAAGCAGTCAAAGATAAAATAGCAGAACTAAAAAACAATAACATCACTTACAAACCCGTCTCAATTTTAAGTGACTCATGCCTAGTCGGCCCAGCCTCCACCCCTGGCGAACCAAAGCTCTTTTCTAAACTAAGGGCCACTTTAAAATCAGGGTACGAGACAATTGAGCACCCCCTAGATGGGGAGGAGTTCGGATGGAATAAAGTTGGTAGCCTTGTGGTTCTCTACAGCAACTGCCCAAACAACACTCCCCCCATTTATCATCAGACCAGCGCAACTTGGAAGCCTCTATTTCCAAGGTCAGAACGAGAGCTAAAGGTAGTCCAATGAACAGATTTGACAACCCCTTTCACGACCTTTGGGTAACAGAAATACTGGCACCAAATGACTTCGTAAAAATGTTCAGCCCGATCATAGCGTCTGACTCCGAAGAGCTATTTGGAACTGGAAATGTTGTCATCAAAGGCAGGCAAGGTAGCGGGAAGAGCATGCTTTTAAGCTTACTCAATACTAGGACCAGGGTTGCTTACTCCAGGTCCGGCCACAAATACCCTGCACCGAACAACTATAAAGCATTCATAGCCGCAGGGGTGCACCTGATAAGAGACAATGCACGAGTAGTAGCTTCCCGCTTATCTGAGCACCCAATTGAAAAGCGGCAGAGTTGGGCCGCAACCACATTTGCCGATTATATAAATTACATTCTAGTCCAAGACCTCATAGCCAACGTTAAGTATCTAGCAGAAGAGCAGGCAATAGATGGCGTTCTAAGAGGCGAACTCCCTATTACCTGGACAACAAAATCAAAACAATCTCTCAGCGATAAAATAGCATCCTCTCTCGCCTGGTATGGTTACCTTCAAGATTGTCATAATTTCGAAGAAATCGAAAACAAGATAAACAATCGAATAACAGAATATAGAAAATACTTTAACTTCAACACAGAAAAACTCCCCCCTGAAGTAGAGTCCACAAAAACGGATATTGGTGAGCCAGCTGCAGCTTTAGCAGAAGCACTAAGACTCTCAGGCGTGATACCAGATAACACTCTCGTATACTTGCGAATCGACCAACACGAAGAGCTATACGAATTAGAGAAACTATCTGGCAACTCAAATGTCTTTCGTCAAGTAATTAACAGAGCGCTTGCACTCAGGGACGGTCGCGTAGCTTATCGTGTTGGGACACGCCACTACGCCTGGAACTCAGACGTATCTGTTTGGGGCAGCGGCGCCCACCTTGAGAATATGCGAGACTATTCCATCGTAGATATAGATGAAATACTTAGACGACATGAAAATGCGTCGCTTGGGATATCATTCAGAGACTTCGCAACAGACGTTTTTCATCGACGTTTGACCGCATACGGCTTCAGCATAGAAAACATCAGCAAAGATAAATTATTAAGCACGGTATTCGGCAAAACTTTGACCCCTGCGGAGCGAGCACGAATATACGCAAAAGAAAAAAAACCACTCTTAAATATACCTCAGAACTGGTCAAATGAATGGAGGCTACTGCTTGAGGAGACCTGGAAAACCGATCCTTTAGATGCAAAGCTAAGCGAAGTTTGGCTTCGACAACGCAAACAACAAAAGGATAAAACTTATCTTTCTTCGGTTCCTGAAAGCACACCGACCTGGAAAGAGAGGGTTTATTGGAAAAAAGAGAGAAATGAAGCCGCCTTAGTCCAGATAGCTGGCGATGCACGAGAAATGCTAATTTGGAGCGGGGAAAGACATATTATTGACTTATCTGGATGGAACATTCTTGCGTTTATGACCATATGCAGATCGATTTGGGCTGCATGGCTAAGAAGTACATCAGATGAAGAGCTCCAGAAAACCAGCCTACCCTCGATAGATATGGACAAACAAGTAATTGGCATTTACGAAGCCAGTAGGATATGGGCTGAGAAATTGAGAGAAGGGACTGACGGCGATAAGCGCCTCGCCTTTATTACCTCTATCGGCGCGTGGCTATCCAATGCAATCCGAAATGATCGCGCCCTATCCAACCCAGGACACACTGGATTTTCTTTATATAAAAGTGATTTTGAACAATCCACTCCCGTAACAAACTTGTTACGAAGCTGCCGAGATCAAGGGGATTTGATTGAGTCCGAGCACACAACAAAGAGCCCGGACGGAGTACCCCGAATGAAGTGGTATCTCAACCCACTATTATGTCCGTATTTCCGCATCCCTCACGTCAGAACAAAAGAACCTATATATGCAAATATCCAGCATCTTTCTGACGTACTTGATGGAAAAAACACAAACCATAAAGACAGTAAAACGGAAGACTCTGACCCACCTGTTCAGAACGAGCTTTTCTAAATGAGTCTAATAGGCACTAGCAGTATTCGCCCCTGGGGGGACATTGATTGGATACTGCCCAAAATAGGCCCCCGCCAATGGAAGGGATTGCTTTGTGCATCTTTTGAACCAAGGTGTACCGCCGTAGCAGAATGGCTATCCGCCATAGATAGCTCACAAACACACTGCTGCTTGAAAATTTCTGACCCTGAAAATCGTTTCACCAGTGAAACAGAAAAGCTTACTAAGCTCCATGAAGAGAAAATAAAAAAACTTCTAAATAATAAAGTTGATGTGATACAAGCACATCTACTTTCAGAAGCAAGCACATGGAATCAAATTATATCGGACCTTTCATCCGAAGAAAACTCCTCCATCCTTCTCGACATTAGCTCGCTCCCAAAAAGATTTTTCTTATTCGCAATAAAACGGTTACTGGTCAACCAAAATGTTAAAGATCTCATTGTTTGCTATACCCGCCCAGAGGGGTATAAAGAAGGTCAACTAACGGAAGACGCAGAGCCTCCATCAGCTCTTCCTGGTTTCTCTCGCATAGAACCTGCAAGCGGCGACTCTACTGCAATTATCAGCGTCGGATACATGGCATTCAATCTTGCAGAGGTACTTGAACAGCACCGAGGAAAATCACCGAAATTTTTATTTCCATTCCCCCCAGGCTCACCTAGCTTCAGGAGAAGCTGGGCCTTACTGCACAACCTCGCACCGAATCTTGAGTACCACACTGAAATTAAAAGAATTCATGCTATGGATATGTTTGCAGCATTGGACTGGATTAAAAGCGTTGGAAATGAGACCACCCGTAATATTGACTTAATTCCGCTAGGCCCAAAGCCCCATGTACTAGCGATGGCACTTGCCTTTCCGACTTTGGGTGACAGAGCAGAGATAATTTATGCGCAACCAAGGCTCTATCACCCAGATTACTCTCATGGCATCTTACGTAACTCTGCTGGAAAGCCAGATATAATCACTTACTGCCTGAAAAGAGATCATATTGATTACGTATAAAACTCAACCCAACACTGACCGTAGCTAATTCTTCACATCACAAAAACCCTTTTGAGCCACAGGCGAATAAAGCAGGTGGTGAGGTTGCCGGTAGGCCTACCTCACACATCCTGCCCTAAAAAACTTACCACACATACGATATCAACTAGGCACTAGACGATTTTATCCTGCCACTTCTCTGCACCTACTATGCAACCAGAATTAATTAAACTTGCCTCTGCCAGCCACAGCAAGCAGATAAATCTATTTCCTACAGCCGCACACCGAATAAACTACAAGGTAATTTAATCAACCTTTAATTACCGCCCCCATGCCAGCACGCAACGCAAAAGAGCTTCATCAAGATCAGATTCGCTCAGTTGCTCTAATGTACGAGCTAATGTGCCGAACAGGCTGCACAAATCCACATCAGTTTGCCGGTTGGTTTGATCAGTTAACACATAACCATACTCAGGACTCTGGAAAATGGCGTGCGATCTGGGGAGAGACTGCGGATCTTATAGCCTGTATTCGTAGCCACCCAAAGTCCTCTTCCAAGATGCCTTTTGTGATAAGCGAACGAGCTGTACAGCTATCAATAATCACTGCGGCAAAAGATGAGATTTCGTTTGCCGACTTCGTCCGTGCAATCGCTCTGTACCGACTGCGTAAAGAAACCGAACCATTTGCACGCATCGACGGTATTGGCCTAAATCTGACCGGCACAGTTTGGCAAGACATACAATCGTGCCTAAAAGAAAACCAGGTGATGGCCGAACTCGACAGGCTGGGCCTGAAGCAACTGGTCACTGAAGAGCTGGAGCAATTGGAAGCTGAGCGCAGAAGGGACAATCCAAAGGCGCACTTCTTCGACTAACAGGTTGGACGCCAGACGAGCAGCCCCTCCCCTGGCGTCCAACCCTCATGCCTCGACTATCCACAGGCCGCCCCGGGTAGTTAAACGGTAGAAAAAAGGTAGAGAGCTCCACAGCAACTTGAAAGGCCCGCCAGCCGTGACCTCCAGTGCTCTGGGTGGAATGCTATCCCGATGAAGCGGAATGCAATCCCGACCAAGCGGAACGCTATCCCGATATGGACGGAACGCTATCCCGATGCCCCGTCAAAGAACTCGAAATTTTATGCCAAGTCACCTGCTCCTTCCCCCTGGTGCTGAGCTCGATGCGCCCGCCAGTTATGATCCCTACCCGTTCGAGTTCGCGCATGGCAGCGATCAGCGCCTCCTTGAACTTTCGCATCGGACTGGAGTACTGCAACTTCTCCTTGAGCCAACTCAACTGATACCGCTGAACCGTGTCACTCGTAGTGGCAACCAAACGCTGCAGAGACTTAGCCATATCCTGGCCCGGCCGAATCTGCAGACGTTTCTCCCAATCGACCAGCGCGTACTCATTGTTGCCATAAAGGCCACGCCACCTAGGATCGATACGCACGCTGTACTGTTCCAACTCATCGTCGTAGTCAAATCCATCGATCATATGCAGCACCCGTGTGCGACCGACTGACAACTTTGTCTTACCATCCTTGGCAGCTTCAGCGACCAACATGGCAAACGATAAAGCTTTTATTGCTCGATGTAGCCATTCGTAGTCGGACTTGCCAGTGTGTCGACCGATGTCACGAAGAAATCTGGCGCGGTTTATGGGAACGGAATCACCCAATGGATACTTCAGAGCTTCGTGCATGACCTGCATCCATACGTCAGCCTGAGACTCGTCCAGTTGCTCGCCCCAGTATGTGATGACCGCATCAGAACGACTCACCAGCACGGCTTCTCTGTGCAGTTTCTTGCGTCCCCTGGCAACAGGTGAAAACAGGCTAGAACGCGCAATGTGGTTAGGCATCGCCCGACTAATCGCACCTACCCCAGGAAGAAAAAGCGGCTGGTGAACTTCGACAGTCGGCGCACGCTTTTCGATGGCCGCAGACTGCAGCCGCTCAAGACGTGACAGCAAGCTCGTTGAGGTTGGAGGTACGTCCTGACTCATGACGCAGAACGTCGAGACCTGGTGACCTGCTCAGCCTTGGTCGGACGCCCACGCTTCGGAAGCAGAGGGGCCGCTACAGGTGGAAGGGACTGCGGATTACGTGTTGCATCACTCCGGACGCTAGTAACTGATTTCTGCAGGTATTCCGAAAGCTGTTCGACTGTGAGCAAAGCTTGCATGGACTGACTCTCGCCACAGCCATGACATTGTTGTGCTCACGGCTGCATTGGTTAGCTGATGCCGTCAGGTTTGCTCAATGTGAAATCAGACTCCCGGTAGGTTCTTCGAAAGTTTTTTACCGGCTAGGCTCCACGTCTCATCAGCAGCCAAAATCTAGAGTTGCGTCAGCCAGATCGTACAAACCCCTGCTACGAATACGGCCAACCAGAGAAAAGTATTCTCCCGATCAATTACTGCCAGAAAGCGAGCGAAGTGAATGGGTAAGGCAATTGCAAGCACCGACGCAATCAGCAAAGGGGTGGTGATGATCCAGGTCATGAGGTAGTAGAGCAAAAAGAAAACTAGGCAAATGGCTGAATAAAGTGCGCCGATGGCCATAGGGTGAAGGTCGAGCACCACAGCATGTAGCTCACCTGATAGGGGCTCAAGCGACAGGGCCAGAGCTTGGGTAAACGGCGTGTGCAGGAATGTGTCAGAAACCCCCATCAGCAGAGGGCCAAAAATCAGCAACGAATGCGTTTTCCAGTGATCACTCAGAGTGGCTTTGTGATCGATCGCCCACTTGATCGAGAACCAGCCAAGGAATGTCAGCAAGAACAGCTGAAAAACAACTAGGAAGGCCCCCGCACTACCAGGTAACACCTTCATGATCACGAAGACAAAACCGAACAGTGCGATGCTAGTCCAGCCATAAATCTTGCGCAGAAGCCTCAGGCCAGAGAGCACAGTCGAGCTCTCCAGGTGTTCATTTATCCGTGTATAGCTGCCTTCAAGAGCACCCAAAAACGCGTCGATTTTTGCGTTGCGTCGGACTTTTTCACCGATGAAGTAGATGCCGCAAAGGAATGTGATGCTGGTCAGTACTATCTTGAGCATGCTGTTAGAACCAATAGAAGGGAATTAGCCGAAGGCGACACGGTTAAAGTAGCGGAGCGGGCTGGCAACGTGCTGTCTACAGGCTCTCCCAAACCCTTTCTCGAAGTGATCGCATGGCACAAATTTGGCACATCGGCAGTGCAAAATCATGCATATCACTGCTAAATAATGCCGCATATAGCAGATACGCAACCATCTGATTTAAAAGGACATAACCAAGGAAAACACTATAAATCAGAGAGTTATGAGCTTAGAAGAGATGGCAGTTGCACTGCAAAGGCCCGACAGGAAAGGTTTCGCGGATCAGCATCGGTGGGGTAGCGGCCATTTCATCCTCTGTAATCAGCAGTTTTTTCCGGCGCGTCGAAGCGCGGTAGCAGAGATTGACTGCTGCGCCGCCATCCAGCAACGGTCACGTGCCGTGTCGATATCTGATCGTGGCAGCCGACGTTGATTACACCGTAGTCGCCAGTAGCGACAGCGCCTGCGCGCAACCATGACCGGCAGCGCAGACGTGATCGGCCAACCGCTGTTCGCAGTAGTACTCGAAGATATGGAGCATCAAACGCTGCAGGCGGACAGCAGAAGCCCCGCCCTCGAGTTGCTCGCACAGGTCAGCGCGCTAGACTTGCCGATCAAGGACATCGGCTTGCCGGGCGGAATGAACGGCCATTGATTCACCGAGCTCGCGCGGCAAACCCAATCAGAGTCGAAGCGCCGTCATCACCGGCTACGCCGAAGAGGCGCTGCATGCACGCAGCGCAGCCCAGCCGGACCTGGAACTACTCGGCAAACCGTTTACCCTGGACGTCCTATAGAGCCGCGCGCAGGACCTGCTGGACGTCTGAACCAGCAGGCCCCTCGCTCAATTGGGCGAGGTTTGCTGCGAAGCGCCTTCGTCTTGCCAACGCGCGATCTCGCTGCGGATGCGCTTCTTGTCCAGCTTGCCAACGCTGGTCTTGGGAATCTCGCTGACCACCGCGATCTGCTGCGGGATCGCCCACTTGTTGATGTGCCCCTCAGTCACCGCCGGTTCGAGGAAGGCCTGCAAGTCGGCAGCGCTCAGTTCACGGCCTTCACACAGCACCACCAGGGCAAAGGGTCGCTCGCCCCAGCGTTCGTCCGGCACACCGACCACGGCGACGTCACGCACCGCCTCGTGACGACTGATCAGTCCTTCCAGGGTGAGGGATGACAGCCATTCACCTCCGGTCTTGATCACGTCCTTGATGCGGTCGCGAATCTCGATATTGGCCATCTCGTCGATCACCGCGACGTCACCGGTGTGCAGCCAACCATCGGCCCACAACTCTTCGCTCTTCTCCGGCTCGTTGTAATAGCCCTGCGTCAGCCACGGCGCGCGCAATACCAGTTCGCCCTGTGAGGTACCGTCTGCGGGCAGAAAGCTGCCGTCGGCGGCCTGAATCGCCGCATCGACCAGCACCACCGGAACACCGGCCTTGAGGTGGAAGGTACTGCGGCTGTCTTCGTCAGCCTCAAGCAGCTCGTCGTTGATGTGCGCCCCGGATATCAGCGGGCAGGTCTCGGACATGCCGTACGCGGCGATCAGGTTCATACCGGACGCCTTGGCCTGGTCATACAGGCCGCGGGTGAGTGCACTGCCGCCAATGGTGATCTTCCAGCCCTTGAAGTCAGTACCCTGCGCCGCCTTGGCGTTGAGCAGCATCTGCACGATGGTCGGCACGCAATGGGAGAAAGTCACCTGCTCACGGCGCCACAGGTCGATCAGGTACTCGGGATCGTAACGCCCGGGATAGACCTGCTTGAGGCCGAGCATGGTAGCGACGTAAGGCAACCCCCAGGCATGCACATGGAACATCGGCGTGATCGGCATATAGACGTCGTCCGAGCCCATCAGCCGAGGATTTTCCCGGCAGCCGACGGTCACCGCCGCGGCCAGGGTGTGCAGCACCAGCTGGCGATGGGTGAAGTACACACCCTTGGGATTGCCGGTAGTGCCAGTGGTGTAGAAGGTCGTGGCAACCGAATCCTCATCGAAATCGGGAAAGTCGTAGTTCGGCTCGGCGGCAGCCAGCAGGCTTTCGTACTCGCCGACGCAATCCGGCAGGCCGGCGTCGTGCACGTCGCCATCGGTGAGCAGCAGCGTCTTCTGCACGGTGGTCAGCTGCCCGGCAATCGCCTGGTACAGCGGCACGAACTCGCTGTTGACCAGCACGAAGCGGTCATCGGCGTGATTCATGGTGTAAAGGATCTGATCCGGGGAGAGCCGCACGTTGATGGTATGCACCACGGCGCCAATCATAGGAATGGCGAACATGCATTCCAGATAGCGGTGGCTGTCCCAGTCCATCACCGCCACAGTATCGCCCGCCTTGACGCCAGCTGCGGTCAGCACGTTGGCCAACCGCGCGACACGTTGATTCAGGGTGCGGTAGTCGTAACGCAGCTGGTCACGGTAGACGATCTCGCGGGTGCGCTCGTAGCGCACGCCGGACAAAAGCAGGCGCTTGATCAACAAGGGATATTGATAGGCGTTCGCCGCGGGCTTGATGACACGGGTCTGCAGCATGAGGGGCATCCTGTTCTTGTTGGAGTTGTAAGCAGCACTCTAGAGCGTCCGCCCCCATGCAAAATCAGTCCAAAGGATTATTTTCCGCGCACCTCGTTTCAGCGTGTTAACCGATCTCGCTGACGGCCAGACGTACACCAAGACCGATCAGTACCGCGCCAGTGAGCCGATCAAACCAGTGGCCCATTCGCGCAAAGCCAGCACGCACGCGGCCTCGACTGAACAGCCAGGCCACCAGCAGAAACCACAGCGCAGTGGCGCCGGCGAGGTAGACGCCGTAACCGGCCTGCACCAACAGCGGCGTATCAGGACTGATCACTACTGTGAATAACGAGAGGAAGAACAGCGTGGCTTTGGGATTCAGACCGTTGGTGACGAAGCCAACAGCGAACGCCTGCCACGCCGAGCGATTTGCCCGCGCACTCGCGCCATCCTCCACATCCAGGCTCATCGGCCGTGCATGCAGGGCACGCCAACCGAGATAGAGCAGATAGCCAGCCGCCAGCCACTTGAAGAGGTTGAACAGCACAATCGACTGCGAGACGATCAGGCCAATGCCGAGCAAAGAGTAGGCGACGTGCACGAATATCCCGCAGCCAACGCCCAATGCTGTCCAACTTCCAGTGCGCCGCCCCTGGGTTACGCTTTCGCGCACCACCACCGCGAAATCCGGCCCGGGACTCGCCACTGCGAGTAGATGCACCAGCGCCACGGTCATAAATTCCATCCAGTACACAATCCGCTCTCCACATAATGCCGGGTTTCATTGTCGACCAGCCCCGGCTTCTTCGAAAGGTACAGTTGATGTCCAGTCGCGCCGTTTTCCTCGATCTTTCTCCGCTCGACCAAGGTGACCTCGATCTGACCCCGCTGCAGGACGCGTTCGGCGAGCTCGTGTTGCATGAGCAAAGCACGGCGGATCAGATTGTCGAGCGTCTGCGTGGCGCGCAGGTGGCCATCGTCAACAAGGTGGCGCTGAATGCAGACACCCTCGCGGCCTGCCCCGATCTCAAGCTGATCCTGGTCTCGGCCACAGGGGTCAACAATATTGACCTGCAAGCTGCCGGCGAACGCGACATCGTTGTCTGCAACTGCCAGGCCTATGGCACCCCGACCGTTGCTCAGCACACGCTGATGTTGTTGCTGGCATTGGCCACGCGCCTGCCCGACTACCAGGCGGCGGTCGCCCGCGGCCGCTGGCAGGAAAGCGGTCAGTTCTGCCTGCTGGACTTCCCCATCGTCGAGCTGGAAGGCAAGACCCTCGGCCTGCTAGGCCATGGCGAACTCGGCAGCGCGGTGTCTCGATTGGCCGAGGCATTCGGCATGCGCGTGCTGGTCGGCAACCTGCCGGGGCGACCAAAGCGCCCGGAGCGTCTAAACCTGGAAGAACTGCTGCCGCAGGTGGACGCCCTGACGCTGCACTGCCCACTGACCGAGCAGACGCGCAATCTGATCGGTGCGCGCGAACTGCAATTGATGAAGCCGAGCGCGTTCCTGATCAACGCCGCCCGCGGTGGTCTGGTCGACGAACAGGCGCTGGCCGACGCGCTGCGCCACGGTCATCTGGGCGGAGCCGCCACCGATGTGCTGACCAGCGAGCCGCCAAGCGACGACAACCCGCTGTTGGCCCCGGACCTGCCGCGCCTGATCATCACCCCGCACAGCGCATGGGGCAGTCGGGAGGCACGTCAGCGGATCGTCGACCAGTTGGCAGAGAACGCGACGGCTTTCTTCGCTGGCGCGCCGATTCGTCAGGTGAACTGAGTTCAGGCCTGCAGGCAATAGCCTTGCCCAGCTTGCGAGCAATAGCCCATAGCCCCTAAGCTCCCGGACTTTTTCAGGGAGACGCCGATGGACCCTCGAAGCGAAGTGCTGCTGCGTCAGGCCGGGTTGTTTCAAGGGCGGCTATTGCTGGCAGGCCTGCCCGCGGACGACCTGCTGGGTCAGCTCGAAAGCGCTGTCGGCTGGAGCTGGCACGCAGGCGAACAGCAACTGCTGAACAAGCGCTTCAGCGGACGTTGCAGCTTCGGCGTCTCTCCACCACAGGGCGACTTCGAAGCCGCCGTGCTATTCCTGCCAAAATCCCGCGAACTGACCGACTATCTGCTGCATGCACTGGCGGCGCACCTTGAAGGTCGTCCGCTGTACCTGGTCGGCGAAAAACGAGCCGGCGTCGAGCGTGCCGCCAAGCAGCTAACCAGCCTGGGCCGCGCCCGCAAACTCGACAGCGCCCGCCACTGCCAGCTCTGGCAGGTCGACATCGAGCAGGCGCCGAGCGTACCGGAGCTCGACGCACTGGCGCGCCATTTCACCCTAGAGCTGGCGGACGGCCCGTTGCAGGTCATCAGCCTGCCCGGCGTCTTCAGTCACGGTCGCCTGGATATCGGCAGCGCCCTACTGCTCGAGCATCTCGACGACCTGCCCTGCGGCCGCGTGCTCGACTTCGGCTGTGGTGCCGGCATCCTCGGCGCGACGCTCAAGCGTCGCTATCCGCAAAGCGACTTGGTGCTGCTGGATGTGGATGCCTTTGCCGTCGAGAGCAGTCGCAGAACGCTCACCGCCAACGGACTCGAGGGTGACGTTATTGCGGGCGATGGCATCGACGCCGCGCCACGGCAATTGGCAGCGATCGTCAGCAACCCGCCGTTCCATCAGGGTGTACACACCAGCTACAAAGCCAGCGAGACCCTTCTCGAGCGTGCCTCCGAACACTTGCTCAGCGGTGGACAACTGCGCCTGGTGGCCAATGCATTTCTACGCTATCCACCTTTGATCGAGCAGCACCTTGGCACCTGTCATACCGTTGCCGAGCGCGATGGCTTTCGCATCTATCGCACCGTGCGACTCTGACCCCCGCGACCGGCGGTTGCACCGAACGGGCGGTTGCGGCAAACTCGCCGCCGTCCTTGGGGGAGTAGTCTCCGACGAGCGCCCTGCTCGTCTGGCATGCGTCAACATACTTGGTCCGCAGACCATGGCGCATGCGACCGGCCGGCGCGTAACGATACGCCAGGCCAGGTTTGACAAGACCCATGACATGTACACCTGACCCGGGCGGGCAGGCTGCGCATGTCATGGTGAATCTGTCGACCCGCCCTAAAGGAATGCCGCTTGGAATCGTTTTTCGTCCCTACCCTGATCGTTGCCCTCGCCGAAATCGGCGACAAGACTCAGCTGCTCGCACTGCTGCTGGCGGCACGCTATCGGCGGCCGTGGCCGATCATCTGGGGTATCGTCGTCGCAACCCTGGCCAACCACGCAGCAGCCGGCGCGCTTGGCAGCTGGGTATCTGGCCTGGTCTCGCCAGTAGTGTTGAGCTGGGTGCTGGCCGCAAGCTTTGTCGCCGTCGCACTGTGGACGCTGGTGCCCGACAAGCTGGATGACGACGACGCCAAACTGGGCCGCGGCTATGGCCCCTTCGTTGCCACCACCGTGGCCTTCTTCATCGCTGAGATGGGCGACAAAACCCAAGTCGCCACGGTGATGCTCGCCGCGCAGTACCCGGATTTCGTTCTGGTCATCCTCGGCACCACCGTCGGCATGCTGCTCGCCAACGTCCCGGTCGTTCTGGCCAGCCATTTCGCTGCCGATCGCCTGCCGCTGACGCTGATTCGCCGTGTCGCGGCGGCCGGCTTCGCGGCACTGGCGGTGTACGCCGGCTATCAGGCGCTGACCATGAGCACTATTGTCTCAGGCTGATACGCAGCGCAAATCTGCGCATCTGGGGAGCTGATAGAGTGCGCTACCGCAGCGCACCATCAGCGCCCCGAGGAGAATAGGCTGCATGTCAGCGGATGGACGCAAGAAACGAGTCTGCAACCATATCGATCTGAGCTGGAACAAGGGCCGACTGGCCCTCTCCGAACAGATGCAGAGCAAATATTTCGCCTATAAAGGCTCACTCATTGGCCAGCCGCTGAACAGCGCAGGCTTCGCCGAACTCGTGCGTAACGTGCGTGCGGCCATGCCGGATCTGGAAGTGGTTGTGGATGAGTGCATTTGCGAGGGACACAAGGTAGTAACCTCGAGCACCGTGATGGGCACACTCGCCACGCCACAATTCGGCTACTCGGTAACCGACAAGATTCTTGCAATTGCTGTGGTGAGCGTCTGGACACTCAGCCCAGCCGGGGACATCGAGGAGATTCACACGCTCATCGACCTCGAAGGCGTGCATCAGCAACTGGGCATCGAAACACCCCTTTCAGCACTGCTGTCGCCGGCCTGAGCGGTCGGCGACGAGGCATCGCTCAGCGGCCGCTACGGGCCTGCTCGTACAGCGGCATGACCTTCGGGATATTCGCCTTGAGCGCCGCAGTGCGCGTGGTTGACGACGGGTGAGTGCTCATGAACTCTGGCGGCGCCGAACCACCGGCGGCCCCCATCTTCTCCCACAGCGTAATCGCGGCATTCGGGTTGTAACCGGCACGTGCAGCCAGTTCCAGACCGATCAGATCCGCCTCGTTCTCATTGCCCCGGCTGTTGGGCAGGGTCATCAGATACTCGACACCCATATTCGCCATCTGCAGGCCGCCAGTGCCTACACCCATGGCCGAACCCAGCTGGGTCGCCATCTGCACGCCATAAGCCTTGGACATCGCCTCGCGCCCATGCTCACGTAGCGCGTGCGCGATCTCGTGCCCCATCACCGCTGCGATCTCATCGTCGGTCAGTTTCAGCTTCTCGATCAGGCCGGTGTAGAAAATGATCTTGCCGCCCGGGCCGCAGTTGGCATTGAGCTCGGGGCTGTCGATGACGTTAACCTCCCAAGCCCACTGCGCTGCATCTGGACGGAACACCGGCACCTTGGCGATCAGCCGCTGAGCTATGCCGTTTACCCGCTTGGCGATCGCGGTGTCCTTCTTCAGCACGCCCTGGCTCGCAGCTTTGCTGAGCGTCTCCTGATAAGACTGGGCATACATCTGGTTGACCTGGTCGGTCGACAGCATGCTGAACATGTACTGCTTGCGTTCGACACCCACGGCACCGCCACTGGTGGTGTTGACGGCCTGACACCCCGCCAGCACGGCTGCAGCGACAAGCATGGATAATCTGTGCGGCTTGAACATCGAGTCTCTCCAGTAAACCTGCGCCGTATCCTAGAGCGACCCCACCTGGCAGGCAACCAGCGACTCCGCTGCAGTTGTCGCAAATTCGGCCGATAGCCTACTTATCCGCTACGCAACTGGAGTACCGCACATGTTCCGATCCATTCAGACCGCCTTCGCGGCATTGGCCGGTGCTTGCACGTTAGCCGTGATCGCGGCGCTTCTGCTGTACGCGATGGTTTCCGGCATGCGCAGCCAGGCGCTGGTCGAGGACCGCACGCGCACGTTGATCGATGGCATGGTCGAACAGCGCGTCACGGCGCTGGCGCAAGCCCAGGTCAGCCGCATCCAGGCACAACTACAGGCACCTCTGCAGATTGCCACCGGCCTCGCCCGGGTGCATACCCTCACCGGCCTCAGCGACGACGAGGGTATGCCAATGGCCAACCTCACGCGCGAGGAACTGATCAACCTGGCGCGCCAGACGCTGACCGAGAATCCCAATCTCACCAGTACCTATATCGCCTGGGAGCCTAACGGGGTAGACGCCAATGACCTGATGTATCGCGGCGACGCCCCGGGCATGGTCAATGGCCGCTTCGCCAGCTGGATCTACCGCGACACCAGCGGCAAGTTGCTGGTCGAGCGACTCACTGACATCGAGGACACCAGCCTGCTGGAAACCGGCGTTCGTGCCGGCGAGTACTACCTGTGTCCGCGTGAACAACTCAAGCCCTGCGTCGGCGACCCCGCGCCGTATGAGATGAATGGCCAGACGCAGCTGCTGTCGTCGTTCAACGCACCGATCATCATTGACGGCAAGTTCCAGGGCATCGTCGGCGCGGATATCAGTGTCGACTTTATCCAGCAATTGCTGAGCGCCGCTAATAGCCAGCTATATGGCGGTGTCGGGCAGATCGCACTGATCTCCAACAATGGGCGCCTCGCGGCATACAGTCGTGACAAGAGCCTGCTTGGCAAACCCGCAGCGCAAATTCTCGATGCCGATGAGCAGGCGCTGGTCAAACAACTGCCCTCCGGTCAGACCCACTACCGCATCGATCACGCTCGCGGCCGCGTCGCACTGCTGCTGCCATTCTCATTCCCCGGTACCGATGCCCGCTGGGTGCTGATGCTCGAACTGCCGACTGCCGAAGTAATGAAGGAACTGGATCAATTGATGGTCGCGCTCGGCGAGGAAAGCCGCAGCGATCTCGGCACCATGCTGGTCATCGGCGTGCTGATCGCCTTTGTTGGACTGCTCGCCATCTGGCTGATCAGCCGTCGCATCACCCGCCCGCTACGCGACATGGTGGTGATGCTGGACAACATCGGCCAGGGCGAAGGCGACCTCACCCAACGTCTGAATATCGACAGCCGCAACGAACTGGGCCAGATCGCCGCTGGCTTCAACGCCTTCCTGGCACGGCTGCAGGGCATGATCGGCGAGGTAGTCGCCTCCGTTCAAAAGGTCAGCGACGCTTCCGAGCATACGGCCGATATCGCCATTCGCACCGACAAAGGCGTGCAGACCCAGCTGGCGGAGATCGAGCTGGTTGCGACCGCGGTGCATGAAATGACGGCGACCGCTCAGGACGTGGCGCGTAATGCGACCCAGGCTGCCGAGGCAGCCAATAACGCGGATCGCGCGGCCAACCAAGGCCGCCATATCGTGCGGGACACCGGCTCCACCATCACCGAGCTGGCCGACGAGATTGGCAAGGCGGTTGAGGTGGTGCAGACGCTCGCCCGAGACAGCGAGAATATCGACGCCATTCTGGTCACCATCCGCAGCATCGCCGAGCAGACCAACCTGCTCGCCCTCAATGCGGCAATCGAGGCAGCCCGAGCTGGGGAGCAAGGCCGCGGCTTCGCTGTGGTGGCTGACGAGGTACGCAACCTGGCACAGAAGACCCAGCAAGCGACCGGCGAAATCCAGCAGATGATTCAGCAACTGCAAAGTGGTACGCGGAGCGTGGTGCAGGTGATGGAGCAGAGCCAGAGCCGTACGCTACGCAGCGTCGAGCAGGCTGACGCCGCAGCCGAAGCCTTGCAGGCAATCACCCAGGCAGTCTCGTTGATCAACGACATGAACAACCAGATCGCCAGCGCTGCCGAAGAGCAAAGCGCGGTCGCCGAAGACATCAACCGCAACGTCACCAATATTGGCCAGGTCGCCCAGCAAGTCGCCGCCGGCGCCGACGAAGCCAGTCAAGCGAGTGCCGGGCTGACACGCCTGGCCGAGCAGCAGCGCCGCCTAATCAATCAGTTCAGGGTGTAAGTAGGTAAGCAGCACGCCTGCTCAAGCCGGCGTTAGGCATTCCGGCCCGTTGATGCGCGGGTCATTCACCACTGTTGCGAGCGGGCGCTCACGCAATGCTGGCTGGGGCTGAGCCAGCAACGCCTTCAGTGCCTCAAGCGGCGTGTCAGGATCGAGCCAGGCAGCCTGCCCGGCCTCATCGAGTATCAACGGCCGGCGCAGCGTCGCCGCCGGCAGCGTCACGACCGCAGCACTGAGGTAAGTATGCCCCTGCACTGGATAGGCTTCCCAGAGCGCTGCGAAGTAGGTCAGCGAACCTTCGCTGGTCATCCAGTAAGGGCGTTTTCGTGCGGTGCCCCGCCACTCGTAGAAGCCGTTGGCCGGCAGCAGACCACGACGCAGGCGCAAGGCATCACGGAACATCGGTTGCTCAGCCAGGGTTTCGGCGCGGGCCTGCGCGGGCGTGCGCGTCAGATCGGTGAGCCAGGCCGGTGTAAGTCCCCAGCGCACCCGGCTCAGCTGCAATTCTGCATCTACCTGGCGCAGCAACAGCACCGAAGCGCCAGGCGCAAGGCTCCAATGCGGCTGCTGATCAGCGGGGAAACCGGGCAAGGCAGCGAAGTCCTGGCTCCAACGAAAAAGGGCGTAGCGACCGCACATAGAAACACTCGTCAGCAGATCAGTTCGCCGGGATAACTTTCCGGTTCATCGCCCGGCAATGGCTCGGCGCCATTGTACGCAGCGATCAGCTGACGTGCCCGTTCGGCATCCTCATCCGGCACCATCAGCCCGAGCAACCCGGCGGCGGGCAGCTCGCCCATGGCGCCGATCAGGTGACTGCCCGCCAGAAAGGCCTCGATGCCCTCGCCGATCAGCATGCCGTTGAGCATCTCCGCCTCCAACAGGTCGCGCGGCTCGTAAATACGCTGCATCACTCGTCCTCCCTGAGGGTTTCCAGTTGCCACTGTTCACCGTCCGTGCGCAGATCGAACAGCACTGGCCGGCAACACACCGCACAGTCTTCGATGTACTGTTGGTCGCCGCCACTCAGATCGAGCACGGCTTCGACCGGCTCGCCACAGTAGGGGCATTGAAAGACCTGTGTTTCTAGCATCAATCCTCCACGTGACTTGCCGCTATAATCGCCGTCTTTGAAGGTCGTTGACTCGACCCCATACAAGAAGACTGACTCGGTGCGCCTTGCAATTAGGCCCCCGGGCCGCATGCAGGACCTCGCCGGCAATCATGCGAACAGCCGCTGTACTCGAAGAGTATGAGCCAACCGGCTCCGGCCCGTTCCGTGAATTGCCCTGCCCAGCGCTGCAGCCCGTTCCTCGTTTCCTTTACAGAGAGCATGATGGACGAATTCGAAGCCATCCGACCCTACGCCGACGCCGAAGTCCCGGTAGTCATGGCACGCCTGTTTGCCGACCGGGAGTTTCTAGACATTCTGGCGCACTTCCGCTTTCCGCGCCTGGCCGACAGCATGGGCTGGCTGATCAAGCCAGTCATCTCGCGCAGGCTGCGCCGACAGTTCGCCAGCATCCATACAGTGGATGCGTTACAGCACAAGATCGAAGCCTACATCGACCGCACCATTGAGAGAGCCACCGACGGTGTTACCTTTTCCGGCCTGGAACGGCTGCAGCAAGGCCGCGCCTATCTGTTCCTGGCCAACCACCGTGACATCGTCATGGACCCGGCATTTGTCAACTATGCGGTCTATCAGGCCGGCATCCGTACGCCACGCATCGCCATTGGCGACAACCTGTTACAGCGGCCCTTCGTCAGCGATCTGATGCGCCTGAACAAGAGCTTCATCGTACGCCGGTCCATTACCGGCCGCCGGGAAAAGCTGGCGGCGTATCAGGTACTTTCAGGCTATATCAACCACTCGATCCGCAACGATGGGGAGTCGGTTTGGATCGCGCAGGCTGAAGGCCGCGCCAAGGATGGTGATGACCGCACCGACTCGGCGATCCTCAAGATGCTGCACATGAGCCGCAAGGATGAGGCCTTTGCCGAAACGCTCGCCGCGCTGCGACCGGTG
The DNA here is from genome assembly GCF_040310405.1 of Pseudomonas sp. E45-MNA-CIBAN-0222. Lineage (NCBI taxonomy): Bacteria > Pseudomonadati > Pseudomonadota > Gammaproteobacteria > Pseudomonadales > Pseudomonadaceae > Pseudomonas > Pseudomonas sp. E45-MNA-CIBAN-0222. Next base: position 163,602 of record NZ_JBEOPU010000007.1, on the reverse strand, counting down.
CCGGTGGCGATCAGCTACGAGTACGACCCGTGCGATCAGGCCAAGGCACGCGAGCTGTACATCCGCGCCACTACCGGGACCTACAACAAGGCTCCGGGTGAGGACGATGCCAGCATCGCCTTGGGCATCACCGGCTACAAAGGCCGTGTGCATATTGCCTTCAGCACGCCGATGGAGAGCGTGCCCGAGGATGCCAAGCAGATGGCCAATGCGGTCGATCGTCAGATTCTCGGCAGCTATAGGTTGTTCCCAGTGCACTATCTGGCCTATCGCCTCTGGGATGAGCAAGATCCGGATATCCAGGTACCGAGCGCAGCCGAGCTGTTCAGCCGTGAGGAAGTGGAGCGCGCCGAAGCCGAATGGAGCAAACGCCTCGCCGCCTGCCCGAGCGTACAACAACCCTATCTGATTCAGCAGTACGCCACGCCGGTGCGTAACCAGTACCGCCTGAACGCCGGGCTAGAGCCCTGAGACGCGCTGGGCCCTGCGCACAGACTGCGACGGGCCCTGCAGTCAGCCACAATGCCGTCAAACACAAACCTTCAACACGAGCTTTTCAAAGCAGCTGCGAAGCCATCGAAAGCGTCAGGCCGATCACCAGCCCAGCCACACCGCACTTGTAGAACACCTGGTTGATGCGTCTTGTTGCAGTGCCGTTCGCTGCGGTGCCGTTCGATGCCACCTGATGCGAAGCCTTCGGCGTATAGGTAGTCAATGCTCGCCGCGGGGCGCGGGCCTCGCGCCATTGGGTAGCCAGCAGCAACCAGCTTCCGCAAAGCACACTGACCAGCGCCAATGCATTGAGAAGCGTCGGCTGGGCAATCACCAGTCCCACCTGCGCATATAGCGCCATCCAGATATCCTCTTTTGCAGACCCGCCAGGCAGCCGCGCAGCTTATCCAGCCACGCGTACCATTTCCGTCGTTTCCGACGGGGCGGCAACCTCTCTGCACTACTATAAGGCCAGCTTATGGCACGGTCTTCACCAGTCGGCCTTGACTAATGGCCAGGTGCGCCCGCACCCTCGGCATACCTCGAAACGGCGAACTAGAGCGTGTGCGGGGGCGGCAGCCAAGCGCGATTGCCGTCGGTGGATGCAAGCATTGCATGGCCACCGAGCGGATGCCTTCCAGTGAAGGGCGCTGCCGGCACGCGTCACTACGCCGTATCACTTGGCGTCAGCATTTTTTGCGCGCCACGGGGAAACAGCTATTTAAAAACGACAGGACGAGATAATGAAAATAACAATGTTCACAACCGGGGCGCTCACGCTTTCACTGCTCGCCAGTAACGTCATGGCCGCGGTATCGGAATCCGAAGCTGCACGTCTTGGCGCCGAGCTGACGCCGATCGGCGCAGAGAAGGCAGGCAACGCCGCCGGCACCATTCCTGCCTGGACCGGCGGGCTGGCCCAGGACGCCGCGGCGGTATCTGCGGACGGTTTCGTTGGTGACCCCTATCCCAACGACAAGCCAAAGTTCACCATCACGGCGAAGAACTTCGAGGAGTACAAGGACAACCTGACACCTGGCCAAATCGCCATGTTCAAGCGTTATCCGGAGAGCTACCGCCTGCCGGTCTACGAGACCCGTCGTAGCGCAGCCATGCCGCAGCACGTGTATGACGCTGCAGCGCGCAACGCTACGCAGACCAACATGGTTCGTGGCGGCAACGGCCTGGAGAATTTCGAAAAAGCCATCGCTTTCCCGATCCCGAAAGACGGCATGGAAGTCATCTGGAACCATATCACCCGCTATCGCGGCGGCTCCGCACGCCGGGTGATCGCCCAGGCGACGCCTCAGGTGAACGGCAATTTCAGCCTGGTCAAGTTCGTCGACGAAGTCGTCTACACCGACACCCTGACCGACTACAAGCCCGATAAGCATGGCAACGTGCTGTTCTACTTCAAGCAGCAGGTCACCGAGCCGTCCCGCCTGGCCGGCAACGTGCTGCTGGTACACGAGACACTGGACCAGGTGAAGGAACCGCGTATGGCGTGGATCTATAATGCCGGCCAGCGCCGTGTGCGCCGCGCCCCGCAGGTTGCCTATGACGGCCCGGGCACTGCAGCTGACGGCCTGCGTACCTCCGACAACCTGGATATGTTCAATGGCGCGCCGGACCGCTACGACTGGAAACTGATCGGCAAGAAAGAGCTATACATCCCGTACAACGCCTATCGCCTGGATTCGCCGCAGCTCAAGTACAGCGACATCATCAAGGCCGGCCATATCAACCAGGATCTGACCCGCTACGAGCTGCACCGCGTCTGGGAAGTGGAAGCGACCCTGAAGACCGGCGAGCGCCATATCTATGCCAAGCGTCACTTCTTTATCGATGAGGACACCTGGCAGGCCGCAGTCGTCGATCACTATGACGGTCGCAACCAACTATGGCGTGTAGCCGAAGCGCATAACCTGCACTTCTATAACGTGCAGGTTCCGCTCTACTCGATGGAAACCCTCTACGACCTCATCTCCGGCCGCTATCTGGTCATGGGCATGAAGAACGAAGAGAAGAACCCCTACACCTACAACTACAAGGCCAACTCCAACCAGTACACCCCGGCCGCCCTGCGCAACTCCGGCGTGCGCTGATTCAACTGGCTGCATTCGACGCCCCGCTCCCCGCGGGGCGTCTTCATTTCCGCACCCTGAAAATGAAAAACCCTGCCAGGCTCAGCCATGGCAGGGTTTCGGATGAGCCGTCCGTGTGAGACGGCCCAGTGCTAACGACGCTTACTGGGCTAGCAAGCGGCCAATGTTCTCATCCCGAAAAACGCGGGTCAGCGCATCACTCAAAACATCGCTGACCAACTTGGTATTGGTCTGCTCGTTGGGTGCCATGCCAAAACGCTGATTCAGGGACGCACCATAACGGCCGTTGTAGCGCTTGCCGGCATTCTGTACCTCAATCTTCAGCGTCGCGCCAACGTTGGCCTCGGTGACGTACAAACCCTCTTTCGGCGACTGGTATTTCAATTCCGCCAGGGTCAAGGTCAGTTGTGGCGCATTGTAGGCATTGGCCGACGGCGTAAAGCCGAGCAGACGTACTGCCGCTTCGGTCTGCGCCTGGAGCTTTGGTAGCACCTTGGCGGCAGGCACGATCACGGCGCTGGTTTCCGGGTAAAGGCCGCCGCGGGTACCGAGAGTCGGCGACGGGCGTCCATCGACCACCCGCACGACGACCGGCTGGCCCTGACCGACAGGATTGATAGAGCCATTGAGTTTTGGGTTGGGATCGAGCTGCTGGGGGCTATGGGCACAGCCCACGAGACTCATTCCAAGAACGGTGACAAGACCGAACAACAGGCGTTGCAGCATGCTGTTTTCTCCAGGTTAGGGGCGACGAGTGGGGCGCAGTATACCCAGCAGCACGACGTGCCGACAGTGATGCGATTCAGACCAACGGCGGCGCCCCACCGTTCATTTCACGCGCCTGTCACAGACCTCTGAGATAAAGAGGCATCCCCTTGCGATGAGCGAAAACCATGCGACAGATCCTCTCGCTACTGCGCCGCCCCAAGCCCCGCCATTTTGCCCTGCTCGATGAGCATGGTCGCTGCCGCATGCTGCTGAGCAGTGCCGGTAAGCCCGAAGGAGCGGGCTGGATCGAGATCCAGGAGCTGCGTCTGAGCTGGATCGGCCAACAACTCCCCGCCAATTGCCTGCGGGCAGCCTGACTGGATGGCGCACGGCAGATCTCACCCCGACAAACTCAATGCAAAAAAAACCCCGTACGCACGGTACGGGGCTTTATGCTTCAGACTAGACCGGCCTAGCGGCTCAGTACTCCAGCCCCAAGCGCTTATCAGCCATTTCGCTGATCTCGCGGTAAGCCACTGGATCGTTCTGCAGCGTGGCTTCGCGCGCCGGGAACATCTCCTGCAGTTTGCTCGTCCACGCCTGCGAACGGTACTGCTCGGGGAAGCAGCGCTCGAGCAGGTCGAGCATGATCGAAACAGTCACCGAGGCCCCAGGCGAAGCGCCTAGCAGCGCGGCGATGGTGCCATCCTTCGCGGCGACCAGCTCGGTGCCGAATTGCAGGATGCCGCCTTTCTTCGGATCTTTCTTGATGATCTGCACGCGCTGGCCTGCGACCTCCAGTCGCCAATCCTCGGCCTTGGCCTCAGGGTAGAAGCCACGGAGCGTCTCCAGGCGATCCTCCATGGACTGCCGCACTTCCTTGATCAGGTAGCGGGTAAGATCCATGTTGTCGCGAGCAACAGCCAACATCGGGCCGATGTTGCCCGGACGGATCGACAGCGGCAGGTCCAGGAACGAACCACGCTTGAGGAACTTGGTGGTGAAGCCGGCGTAAGGCCCGAACAGCAGCGACTTCTTGCCGTCGACGACGCGGGTATCCAGATGCGGCACCGACATCGGCGGCGCACCGACTGCAGCCAGACTGTAGACCTTGGCCTGATGTTGTTTGACGATCTCAGGGTTGTCACAACGCAGCCACTGGCCGCTGACAGGGAACCCGCCGAAGCCCTTGCCCTCTTCGACGCCGGACATCTGCAGCAACGGCAGCGCAGCACCACCGGCACCGAGGAAAACGAAGCCGGCCTGTACCTGGCGCGAATCCCCCGTGCGGGTGTTCTTGATGTCCACCGTCCAGCCACCGGCCGTGCGGTCAATACCGGTAACTTTCTGGTTGTAGGACAGTTTGACTCCGCCGCTACGCGACAGATAGCTGAGCATCTGGCTGGTCACCGCGCCGAAGTTGACGTCAGTGCCATTCATGGCGCGAGTCGCCGCGATCGGCTCGTCCGCAGCGCGGCCCGGCATCATCAGCGGCATCCACTCGGCCAGCGTCGCACGGTCCTCGGTATAAACCATGTCGGCGAAGGCGTGGTGGGTCTTCAGCGCTTCGAAGCGACGCTTGAGGTAGTCGATGTTCTTGCTGCCGCGCACGAAGCTCAGGTGCGGCACGGGATTGATGAAATCACGGGGAGAGCCGAAGCCTTCACGGTCGGCAAGGTAGGCCCAGAACTGCTTGGAGACCTCGAACTGGGTGTTGATCAGCACGGCCTTCTTGATATCGATCGCGCCGTCTTTGCTGTCCGGGGTGTAGTTCAGCTCGCAGAGCCCGGCGTGACCGGTGCCGGCGTTGTTCCACGGGTTGGAGCTTTCGATGGCTCCGGATTCCTGCAGCTCGACGATTTCCAGCTTGATATTGGGATCGAGTTCCTTGAGCAGTACCGCGAGGGTCGCACTCATGATGCCGGCTCCCACCAGCACCATATCCACTGCTTCGCTATCGTGTTGCGTCATCAACGCGTTCTCCAGAATCACAGCATTAAACTGTCGTGACCGCAGTACGCGGCCCCGTAAAACCCACCAGCCAGACGGTCAGGAACGGAGCGTGTGCCTGTGCCGCTGCTCGGGAGCATGTGCCCGAGAACAGGTAGCCAAAGGCTGCCTGCCAGCTGTCGGAAGGGCGGCTTTTGGCCTCCTTCCTCTCGCTGCGATCCATCCGGAGCGGGCTTGACCCAGGGCTCGACGGTGGACACTGCGAGGAAATCGATTGCGAATCATGTTGCCGTAGCCAGCCGCAGCCTTGCCGTTCATGGCTGGCTAGGGTGCCGTTGTGTTCGATACGAAATGGCGACTCTCAGTTCAGCCGCGCATGGCCTCGATCAATTCGATATAGGGCCTGGCCTGACGCTGGTCGGCGACCAGGTCGATAAAGTCATGCCCCTTGCCATCCCGCGCGCCAAGATCGTAGCCAGCAGCGACGAAGAAGCCGAGAAAACGCTCGAAATCATCGACGCGAAGGCCACGGTAGGCCTTGATCAGCTTATGCAGCGAAGGGGGAGTATCGTCAGCCGGCTCAGGCTGAAGAAACAGCTTGATCGACTCATCTGCGATCTCGTCGCCAATCACCTGCTTCTTGTCTTTACGCATGCCGCCTCCGGTCCACGGGGTCTCACGGGGGCGGCAGTTTACTCCTCGCAGGCGACTCACTCAACGCGCCAAGGCGGCTTGCGACCAAGGTCGTACATCGCCGCGCCAGCATACCGGGTGATCTTGCAGCACAAATAACAAGAGCTGCCCGCGTCTATAATGGCGCCTTCGCGAACAAGGAGCGTCCCAGGCATGAAGTTTCCCCCTTTATTTGCCGCATGGCATCAGACCTTGCGCCTGGGGTACGGAGCCCGCGCCCTACGCGGCGACATTAGCGCCGGGTTGACGGTGGGCATCATCGCCATTCCACTGGCCATGGCACTGGCGATCGCCGTCGGCGTGGCACCACAACATGGCCTCTACACGGTACTGGTCGCTGCGCCGCTGATCGCGCTGACCGGGGGGTCGCGCTTCAATGTGTCCGGGCCGACGGCGGCGTTCGTGGTGATCCTGCTGCCGATTACCCAGCAGTTCGGTCTCGGCGGTCTGCTGCTGTGCACCATGCTCGCCGGTCTGATCCTGATCACCCTTGGCCTGCTGCGCGCCGGCCGTCTGATCGCCTTCATCCCCTACCCCGTCACACTGGGATTCACCGCAGGTATCGGCATCGTCATCGCCACCCTGCAGATCAAGGACCTGTTCGGTCTCTCCCTTACCGAACAGCCACAGCACTACGTCGAGCAAGTCGGCCTGCTGGTCCGCTCGCTGCCAGGCGCACACCTTGGCGATGCTCTGGTGGCTGCACTTTGCCTGGCAGTACTGATCATCTGGCCGCGCTGGGTACCGAAAGTACCGGGGCATCTGGTGGCGTTGACGGTAGGCGCATTGGCTGGCCTGCTGTTGGAGTCGTCCGGATTATCCGTGGCGACACTGGGAGAGCGCTTCAGTTACACGCTGGACGGGGTCACCCATCCGGGTATTCCACCATTTCTGCCCGACTTCGCCTGGCCATGGCTTTTGCCTGGCCCGGACGGCCAGCCGCTGCAACTGAGTTACGAGCTATTGCGCCAACTGCTTGCCCCGGCATTTGCGATCGCCATGCTCGGGGCCATCGAATCACTACTCTGCGCAGTAGTTGCCGACGGCATGACCGGCAGCAATCACGAACCGAATGCAGAGCTGATAGGCCAGGGCCTGGGTAACCTGGTCGCACCGCTGTTTGGCGGCATCACCGCAACTGCCGCCATCGCCCGTAGCGCGACCAATGTCCGCGCTGGTGCCTTCTCGCCGCTGGCATCGATCATCCACGCCGGCGTGGTGCTGGTGGCAATACTCTGGTTGGCGCCGCTGTTCAGTTATCTGCCAATGGCGGCGCTGGCTGCGTTGCTGGTAATGGTGGCCTGGAACATGAGCGAGGCCCCGCACGTGGTGCACGTGCTGCGTATCGCTCCGCGCAGCGATGTGCTGGTGCTGCTGACCTGCCTGACACTCACGGTGCTGTTCGACATGGTGCTGGCCGTCGGCGTCGGGCTGTTGCTGGCGGCCGGACTGTTTATCAAGCGCATGAGCGAGTTGACCGATACCACCGCGCTCTCGCGCGAGCAACGGCGGATCCTCCAAGACATGCCCGAGCACGTCGCGACCTATGCGATCCGTGGGCCGCTGTTCTTCGGCGCGGCGGAAAAGGCGCTGGGCGCCCTGCGGCGCTTCAACCCCGAGGTCAAAGTGGTGATCGTCGATATCAGCGCGGTACCGATGCTGGACATGACTGCACTGGCATCGCTGGAGAACGTGCTGGTGGATTACCGCCGGTTAGGGGTCACGCTGATACTCAGTGGCAGCAATGCCCAGGTCCGCCTGAAGCTGCGCCGTGCCGGCATCCACAGGTTGCAAGGCCACCTGCTCTACGTTAGCAATCTGAGTCAGGCCCGAGAAAAAGCACTGCGCCTGCTGCAGGCTGGGCCAGACGAGGCCCCGGCCTGATCGCGCTGCCGGACTACCCGGCAGCGCGCTGAACTGAAGCGAGATCAGCCGGCATGCTTTTGCAGGTTGGCCATCATTTCCTTCAACGCCTCCATGTTATCGGCTGGGTGCGCGGCATTTTCGAAATTGCAGATCTGTTGCCACTGCGCGGCGACGTCTTCGGCATCGAAGCCGGCCTTCGGATCGAAGCCCACGCCAAGGCTGCGCTCCCAGCGCACCTTGCCCATCCAGCCGCCGCCAACCTCGAAGAGACCTGAGGTCTCCTGACATTGCTCGCTGGCCAGATAAACCACCAGCGGACTCACCAGCTCCGGCTTGAGCTGCTCGAACACCTGCGGCGGGATCAGCCCTTCCGTCATCCGGGTAGCGCCGGTTGGCGCGATGGCATTGACCAGCACATTGTTCTTGCGCCCTTCCAGTGCGAGCGTGCGAGTCAGCCCATACAGACCGAGCTTGGCCATGCCGTAGTTCGCCTGGCCGAAATTGCCATAGATGCCAGACGTCGAAGCGGTAAAGATCACTCGCCCATAATTCTGCTCACGCATATGCGGCCAGGCTGCACGGGTGACCTTGTAAGCGCCCTCGACGTGCACGCGATAGACCAGATCCCAGTCGGCGTCCTCCATCTTGTGAAAGGTCTTGTCGCGCAGAATGCCGGCGTTGTTCACCACTACGTCGATGCGACCGAAGGAATCAAGGGCCTGCTGCACGATCCGATCGCCATCGGTAACCGAATCATGATTGGCTACGGCGGTACCGCCCGCCTGGCGAATTTCCTCCACCACGCGATCGGCAGCGGAACTGTTGGCGCCTTCGCCCTGGGCACTGCCGCCCAGGTCGTTGACCACGACCTTTGCACCGTGACGAGCGAACAGCAGCGCATGGGCTCTCCCGAGCCCACCACCGGCGCCGGTCACAATCACTACCTTGTCTTCGAAGCGGATGGCATCAGTCATGGGAAACTCCCTAAGCGGTTTCTTATTGGTTGAATTCAGAGCAGCGAGTGTCGTTCAGGCGCCGGCCCCTCACAACTAACCGCCCAGAAATGAATGCTGCGGCATAAGACTCGGGGATGTCCGAACCTCGCCTTGCGCCGGTCCAGGCTAGTGAGCGATTTTCAATCATGTGATTGGCGACGGCGTGGGCACAGGGCCACGAGGGTATTTACCCAGACTACACACAGAGTTTTCCACAGCTTTGGTGAATAAGTACGACGTTCTTCGACGCCCGATAAAATCGTTTTCCAAACCCCTGAGGCAAGTGCCAAACCAGCTGCAATGCGGCCTGCGGTCGCACCGAGATGAGCTGTACAAAAAATGCACATACTTTGTAGGCGCTACGCACGCCTCGCTTGCAGCCACTCTTCCAAAGGTTATCCACAGAACTGCACACAGAACTTGGGGATATCAGAAGCATCCCTTATAGATTAACGGCAATCGCCGCGATGGCGAGAAACTAAAGGCCTGCTGCTCTCGGTTGCCTCAGGATAAGCGCACCTATTGAGGAGCATCAGCCATGTCCAGTCGCCATCTGATCAAGCAGCTATTCGCCACCTACGCATGTGCCGCCGGGGCGCGTTGATAAACGCCGAACGCCTTTATCATGCGTTGGTCAGCTTGGCCGCATGGAGCCGGCGGCGTAGTCTTCCGCAGGCCCTAATTAGCGGAGTAAACGATGACCCTGCGTTCCATTTGCGTTTTCTGCGGCGCTAGCCGCGGCTCAAACCCCATTTATGAACAAGCGGCACAGGATCTGGGCCGAACGCTGGCCGCAAACGATATCCGGCTGATCTACGGCGGCGGTGCAGTCGGGTTGATGGGTGTGGTTGCTGACGCCACCATGGCCGCCGGCGGCGAGGTTATTGGCATCATTCCACAAAGCTTGAAAGATGCCGAGGTTGGTCATACCGGGCTTACCCGCCTGGAGGTCGTCGACGGCATGCACGCGCGCAAGGCGCGCATGGCAGAGCTGGCGGATGCTTTTATTGCGCTGCCTGGCGGGCTGGGAACGCTTGAAGAACTCTTCGAAGTCTGGACCTGGGGCCAACTCGGCTACCACCCCAAGCCGCTTGGACTGCTGGACGTCAATCACTTCTACAGCAAGCTCAGTCACTTCCTCGATCACCTGGTCGAAGAAGGCTTTGTACGTGCGCAGCATCGCGAAATGCTGCGACGCAGCGACCAGCCCCAAGCGCTCATAACGCTACTCGACGCCTGGCAGCCACCGACGCACAGTCGCTGGGCCAAGAGCGTGCCACAGTGACATCCACATAGCTCGGCCTGGCGCTGGTCAAAAAACACTCTAATGACTGCAAGCCTCGCCCAGCGCGGCTTGCAGCATTGACCCCCCACTTTATCCACAGCAGCATCCACAGCAATCGTGGATAAGCTAACCTGCAGTTGCAAAGCCTCGCTGTATAAGCTCAATTTCCAGCTATCACGTCGTGTGTAGACGAAATGCTCGTTTATTGATCAACGCCCTAAATCCTTAGTGGTTCCTAGCCTGCAGCTAACAGCCCCATGCTTATCCACAGCTCGGCCCACAGCTGTAGTGGATAAGCAGACGAACGTTTTGGTCATTCAATACTCAACTGACCAGTAAGCTCGCTTTAAAGACAGGAGGCCACCGATGACTACGCTGAGAAGGGCTGCGATACGGATGCGCTCAGGTGATTCGCGATGAGTTGGCTGGCGCTGACGCTTGTCGCGTTCGTCTGTTTCGTCTGGTTTTCTTCGTAAAGAATCGCCAGCTCAACCATCCTGCGCTGCAATATCCCTATAGCCTCAAGGCGCCTTTTTTTTCACCAGCAGAACGCGAATTGCTGGAAATGCTGCAGCGTACTGTCGGCGAGCAATACCTGATACTGCCGAAGGTTAGCGTCGCAGATGTAGTGGAGGTCACCGCCATCCCCCGTCGGGCCTACTGGTATCAAGCCACCAACCGCATTGCTGCCGCTCGCTTCGATTTCGTGCTGTGCGACAAGAATGATCTGACTCCGATCTGCGTCGTCAACCTGGATGAGCCAGAAACCGATCAGGATTTCATCGACCGGCTGTGCGAGACCGTTGGACTACCGCAGGTTAACTTGACGCCAGAAGCGGCGCGGTCCTACACGAATGTCCGTGAAGCCATCGAGTCTGCACTTCGTCCCTGACTGACCGCTGGCGGGAATAACGGCGTTCCCGGACGGTCACAGCTGAGCATGACGTAACCACGATGTGCAGTACCGCTGCGGAGCCACTCCGCAAATCGACCACCGACTACGAGTGACAGCATGAAATACGCCCTCCCCCTATTACTTTCTCTCGCCCCATTCGCCGTGTTGGCGGACAACCAGACTTGCCATAAGACCGATGAAACCCAGGTCGCCGCCTTGTTCGACCGCTGGAACACTGATGTCCAATCCGGCGATCCACATCGAGTAGTGGAAAATTATGCGCCGGACTCGCTGCTGCTACCGACGGTATCCAATACGCCCCGGCAGACCCCGGAAGCCAAACTGGACTATTTCGAACACTTTCTCGAGCTCAAGCCGAAAGGCGAAATCGTCTCGCGGATGATCATGATCGACTGCACCAGTGCGCTCGATACCGGCGTCTACAACTTTCAACTTGGCGATGGCAGCAGCGTCCCGGCCCGTTACACCTTCACCTACAAGTGGTTCGATGACGCCAAGCAATGGCTGATCACCAGCCATCACTCATCGGCGATGCCAGAACAGACCGCTGCGCAGCAGCTGCCACAAATAGAGGACTGATCCATCAGCGATCGGCGTCGCCAGCCGCGGCGCCGTTTCCCCCGCCTGAGCGGGTGCGTCCGCGGTACCATGCAGCCTGCGAGCGAACCACATGCTTGCGCCTGCCCAGGCGTGCTCGATACTGCTAATTAGCACGCTGTCTCCGGACCCGACCCACCATGCCTCTCAAACCCTTGCTGTTGCGCCTGTTCGAACTGGCCAGTCGGCTGATCCGCCGCTACCCGGGCACGGTCGCGTTATTCGGGTTCATTTCAGGCGTGGCCAGCTTCGTATTGGTGGAGCGCCATGCGGGCCTGGCCAAAGTGGTGGCGCTTGTCATGCTGGTCAGCTGGCTCTGGCTGGTGCTCGAATCCAGTCTGCGCCGCGTCCTGCATCGCTGGTTCGGCTGGCAGGTGCCACCGCCATTGCTGCGCTACGCCACCCAGATGGTGCATCAGGAGACCCTGTTCTTCATCATTCCGTTCTTCTTCATCACCACCACCTGGAACAGCGGCCAAGCCGTGTTTACTGGGTTGCTTGGCGCGGCCGCGCTGGTTTCGCTGATCGATCCGCTGTACTACAAATGGCTGGCGCCAAGGCGTTGGGTCTACCTCGGCTTCCACGCGCTGACATTGTTTGCCGTACTGCTGACCGCACTACCGATCATCTTTCATCTTTCCACGCCCCAGAGCTATCAGCTGGCTCTCGCGGTCGCGGTAGTGCTGGCGCTGCCGAGTCTAAGCGGTCTGTTTCCCCACTGGAGCTGGCGCACCGTGCCGGGCATCGTTTTGTTGGCCGTGGCGCTGGGTGCAGCTGGCTGGCTGGGCCGAACCTGGGTGCCCCCGGCAACGCTATGGCTGACCGACGTCGCAGTCACCATGAGTCTCGATGACCGCCAGCGCAAACCGGGCAAGGGGCTGCGAAAGCTGAGCAGCACCGAGCTGACCACTAACGGGCTATATGCATACACTGCGATCAACGCGCCTCGCGGCCTGAAGGAACGGATCTACCACGAGTGGACGCACAACGGCCGGCGCGTTGACCGCATCGCCCTAGACATCAGCGGCGGTCGCGAAGCCGGTTATCGCGCCTGGACCCACAAACGCAACTTTCCAGCCGAACCCGCCGGACGCTGGCGAGTGCGAGTCGTCACTGAGGCTGGTCAGATGATCGGCATGCTACGTTTCGAGGTGACTGACTAGCGAACCCTCCCCACCAGCATGACTCCATATCAGTATCGACCTGGCTGGGAGAACGACATGGAATGGTGGGCAATCATCTCCAGCACAGTTGCTTCGGAGTTCTCCGACATTACCGATCTGGAAGATGCGACAAGGGTCAGCAGCCGGCTGCTGATCGCTTCGATCCTGGGCGGGATGCTCGGCTATGAGCGCGAACGCAAACGCAAAGCCGCCGGCCTGCGCACCCATATGCTGGTAGCCCTCGGCGCAGCGCTTTTCGTCCTGGTACCGGTCCAGGCAGGCATGACCCATGAGGACATTTCCAGGGTAATTCAGGGCCTGGTGACTGGTATCGGCTTTCTTGGTGCTGGGACTATCCTCAAGGGTAGCTCCGCGGAGGACGTCAAAGGCCTAACTACCGCAGCCGGTATCTGGCTCACTGCCGCAATCGGTGTAGCGGTCGGCCTAGGGCATGAGGCTACAGCCGTGCTGAGCACTCTTCTGGCCCTGGCGATCTTCGTGCTGGTGCCGCGCCTGGAACGGCACTCCGCACTACAGGCCGCTCGAAAGCGCCGCCATCGGGCAGATCATTCATAACCTAAGCCGCGTCACCCACTCAGGGACTGTGCCATGCGTATTGACCAAACCACCCTATTGCTCGGTGTCGGCTTACTTGCATTAGCGGGCTGCAGCGAAACAGCCAAGCTGCCAGTCGAGTCCGGGTATGGGCCGAGTCCAGTTCTGCCGGAACCGAACAAGACGCTATTGCCAACCGTTAACATCGCACCCGCCAAAGGCTGGCCGGAAGGAATCAAACCGCATGCTGCGCCTGGGTTTCACGTCGAGGCCTTTGCCACCGGCCTGGACCACCCACGCTGGATATACGTGTTGCCCAACGGCGATGTATTGGTCGCTGAAAGCGCTGCACCTCCCAAGCAAAAGAGCCAGGGCCTGCGCGGCTGGATCGCTAAGAAGATCATGGCGCGAGCAGGCTCCGGCGGCCCCAGCGCTAATCGAATCACCCTGCTGCGCGATAGTGACGGAGACGGGAAGCCGGAACTACGCACGGCATTCCTGGAAAAGCTCAACTCGCCTTTCGGCATGGCGCTGGTCGACGGTGATTTCTACGTCGCCAACACGGATGCGCTGCTGCGCTTCCCCTATGAGAAAGACGCCACTCGAATAACCGTGCAGGGGACCAAGGTGGTGGATCTACCAGCCGGCCCACTCAACCATCACTGGACCAAGAATGTCATCGCCAGCCAGGACGGTCGCCATCTCTACGTCACCAGCGGTTCGAACAGCAACGTGGCGGAGAATGGCATGCAGGCCGAAGAGCACCGCGCCGCAATATTGGAGGTCGACCCGCAGGCGAGAACCGTACGCCTGTTCGCCTCAGGCTTACGTAACCCCAACGGTCTCGCCTGGCAACCTGACAACGGCGCACTCTGGACCACGGTCAACGAGCGCGACGAAATCGGCAGCGATCTAGTGCCCGATTACATGACGTCGGTCCAGGACGGCGGATTCTATGGGTGGCCATACAGCTACTTCGGCCAGCACGTCGACGCCCGCGTTCAGCCGCCTCGCCCGGATCTGGTCGAACGCGCCATCGTCCCGGACTATGCGCTGGGCGCGCACACTGCCTCACTCGGCCTAGCCTTTTATGAAGGCACGCTGCTTGCGCAGCGATACGCCCACGGCGCTTTCGTCGGCCAGCATGGGTCTTGGAATCGTAAACCTCGCAGTGGATACAAGGTGATCTTTGTCCCCTTCCGCAACGGCCTGCCGGACGGTGACGCCGAGGATGTACTGACCGGATTCGTCAACGAGGCAGGTGAGGCACTGGGCCGACCAGTAGGCGTCGCGGTGGACAAGACCGGAGCGCTGCTGATTGCTGATGACGTGGGCAACGTCATTTGGCGCGTAACGCCGAGTGACCGTTGAGGCCCATAGCGCGGCATCAAATTGAACCTTGCCCAGCACCGAACGGCCATAAAGATACGACCATTCGCTACGAGGGATTCACATGTTCAAGCACGCCATCTATGCCATCGCCCCAGTGGTACTGCTCGCCGGTTGCTCGGGCAATGTGCAGAACCCTGTCGACCGAATCACCTTCCGCGATCAACCACTGGTACGTGATGTGGAAACCGGCATGTCCCTGGAACGGGTACTGACTATCGGCGGCGAGCCTTCCAAGGCCAGCGCAAGAGGGGCGGCACCTGGGCTTTGCCACGACTACATTCTCAATCATGACGGCAAGCAGCAGCCTTACTACGTCAGCTTTGACGCCTCCGGGCGGGTCGACGGCCAAGGGTTCCTCACGTGCAAGCAGCTGGACGAAAACCAGCGCAATCTACGCTGACCCAGATGTAAGCGCAGGCGGTGTACACCACGCGCCCGCCAGCTCATCCCGCAACAGGAGGAGATTGTGATGCCCCGCGGAGACAAAGCCGAATACAGCGAACAGCAGCGGCGAAAGGCTGAGCATATCGAGGAGAGCTACGAGCAACGCGGTGTGCCCGAGAAAGAGGCTGAAGCGCGTGCCTGGGCAACCATCAATAAGCAATCCGGTGGCGGCGAGCGCAAGGGCGGATCAGGCACGAGCAAAAGCCAGACGGCCAAGCGCGCCGAACGAAAGGACTCGGCCCATCGGGCGGCCGCCACACGACAAGGTAGATCACCCAACAAGGGCTCAGCGCAAAATTCGAAGTCCTCGAGTACGGCACTTGCCGACATGACGCGTGAGGAACTCATGCAGAAGGCCCGCGAACGTGATATTCGCGGCCGCTCTAGCATGCGCAAGGACGAACTGCTGCAAGCGCTTAGCTAAGGAGCAGATGTATGTGGGCACCGTATGGGCAAATCGCTGCACCTAAAGAAGGCAACCCCAAGCGTGAGGAACCAGGCGACCCCGTTCCAATAGACGAGCCCGGGGAATCCGATCCTCTACCTGCACCGCCAGATGAGCCAACCAGCTAAACTTTTTGACGGCATCCCGATCTCAATTGGCGAACCGTGAAGCACCGCAACTGCGGTGAAACTGACCAGGAGATGGCGATGAGCTACGTACAATTAAGCGATAAGCAGAGCCTACGCGAGCGGGCTCGCCAACACGTCGAGAATGGCGCCGTCACCGAGAGCTATTCGGCTGATCGCGAGGTAGTGATCAACCTGCTGAACGAAGCGCTGGCAACCGAGCTGGTTTGCTACCTGCGCTACAAGCGCCATTACTACATGGCTACCGGGCTGAAGTCCGGCGCCGCCGCTGACGAATTTCTCGAGCATGCCAACGAAGAACAGCAGCATGCCGACCGCCTCGCCGAGCGCATCGTGCAGCTAGGCGGTGAGCCGGATTTCAACCCGGACAGCCTGACCGAGCGCGCTCACGCGCAGTACACCGAAGGCAACGGGCTGCGCGACATGGTCTTTGAGAACCTGGTGGCCGAGCGCATCGCTATCGACAGTTATCGCGAAATCGTCCAGTACATCGGTGACAAGGACCCTACCACTAGGCGCATCTTCGAGGACATTCTTGCGCAGGAAGAAGAGCACGCCGATGATCTGGCGGGCTTGCTCGACGGTATGAACTAACACTGAGCGAGCAAGGCGCACTGTTTCGCCGTCAGTGCACAGACGCCCGGCTTGCTTGCAAAAACGAAAACAAAAAAAGGCCACCCGAGGGTGGCCTTAAATTTTGGAAGAGAGGTACAGCTAGCCGGCTGCCACCGGACGCATGTAGGAGATCGGTGCGGTCTGCGGGTCATCGAAGGTCACCAGTTCCCACGCATCCTTTTGTTCCATCAGGGTGCGTAGCAAGCGGTTGTTCAACGCGTGGCCGGATTTATAGCCGCGGAATTCGCCGATCAGGCTGGTTCCCAGCAAGTAGAGATCACCGATGGCATCGAGAATCTTGTGCTTCACGAATTCGTCCTCATAACGCAGGCCGTCTTCATTGAGCACACTGGTTTCGTCCACCACGATGGCGTTATCAACACTGCCGCCAAGCGCCAGGTTGTGCGAGCGTAAGAACTCGATGTCGCGCATGAACCCGAAGGTACGTGCACGGCTGACTTCCTTGACGAAGGAAGTACTCGAGAAATCCACGCTGGCAGTCTGGGTGCGACCCTTGAAAACCGGATGGTCGAAATCGATCTCGAAGCTCACCTTGAAGCCGTCGAAGGGCAGGAAGGTAGCGCGCTTGTCACCCTCCTCGACAGTCACTTCACGCTTGATGCGAATGAACTTCTTGTGGGCGTCCTGCTCCTGCAGGCCGGCGGATTGAATCAGGAATACGAAAGGCCCAGCGCTGCCGTCCATGATCGGCACTTCCGACGCGGAGAGTTCGACGTAGGCATTGTCGATCCCCAAGCCGGCCATCGCCGACAGCAGATGCTCCACTGTATCGACCTTGACGTCACCATTGACCAACGTCGTGGACATGGTGGTTTCGCCAACGTTTTCAGCCCGCGCGGGAATCTCCACGGGCGGAGTGAGGTCGGTACGACAGAACACGATTCCAGTATCCACCGGTGCCGGTTTCAGGGTGAGATAAACCTTTTCACCCGAATGCAAGCCGACGCCAGTGGCGCGAATGATGTTCTTTAGTGTGCGTTGTCTGATCATGGCCTTTTTTGCTTCGCTATAGCGCTAGTTGCGAATTGCTTTCAACAATTGGCGGCGATAATAGCAGAAGCCAACTTTGCTGAACACCAATCACAACAATACTCCTGATAACTTCAATCAATCGGCCTGACGACGCAGAAACGCGGGAATATCCAGATAATCCAGATCTTCCTGCGGGTTCATCTTCGCTGCCGTGGCAGCTGCATGGGCCTGATTACGCATTACAGTCGGGCGCTCCAGGTCACGATAGTTGACCGCTGCATGCTCCTGCTGGCGCTGTGCCGGAGCGGCAGAAGCGGCAACGGTGGTCTGCACGGTGTTGTCCACGACCTTGACCGGCTTTTCATGGCGCGGGCCGAGACCTGTCGCGACAACAGTGACATGCAGCTCATCGGTCATGTCGGGATCGATAACAGCACCCACCTTGACAGTAGCTTCGTCGGAAGCAAACGCTTCGATGATCTCACCAACCGCGGCATATTCGCCGAGGGACAGGTCCAGGCCGGCAGTGATGTTCACCAGAATGCCGCGTGCGCCCTGCAGATTGACGTCTTCGAGCAGCGGGTTGCGAATGGCCGCTTCGGTGGCCTCGCGAGCACGGTTAGGGCCAGTGGCACAGCCAGTGCCCATCATCGCCATACCCATCTCGCCCATTACGGTCTTCACGTCGGCGAAGTCGACGTTCATCAGGCCTGGACGCTGCATGATGTCGGAGATACCACGGACCGCACCGGCCAGCACATCATCGGCCTTGGCGAAGGCGGCCAGCAGGCTGGCGTCCTTACCAAGAATGGTCAGCAGCTTTTCGTTGGGAATGGTGATCAACGAGTCGACGCAATCGGACAGCGCACGGATGCCTTCATCGGCAACCTGCATGCGACGACGGCCCTCGAAGGGGAACGGACGGGTGACCACTGCGACGGTAAGGATGCCCATTTCCTTGGCTACCGAAGCGATGATCGGCGCAGCACCAGTACCGGTACCGCCACCCATTCCGGTGGTGATGAACACCATGTCGGCACCTTCCAGTACTTCGGCGATGCGCTCACGATCTTCCATCGCAGCCTGACGGCCGATATCCGGATTGGTCCCGGCACCCAGGCCCTTGGTGATGGCCGAGCCAAGCTGCAGCACGGTGCGCGCTTCGATCTTCTTCAGCGCCTGAGCGTCAGTATTGGCGCAGATGAACTCTACGCCTTCGACGTTATTGCGAACCATGTGGTTCACGGCATTGCCACCGCCACCGCCGACACCGATGACCTTGATGACTGCACTTTGCGGGGTATGATCTACGAGTTCGAACATTTCCCTCTCTCCTTCCAGCTTTCTAGTTTTGGTTTTACAGCGCACTGCTTAAAAATTGCCCTGGATCCAGCCCTTGAGCCGATCCAGAACAGACGTCTTTGAGTCCTCGGCGAAATTGCCGATGCCAGGTACGGGATTGCCGTCGGCCTGCTTGTGCAGTCCGTACAGCAACAGGCCCACGCCCGTCGAATAGATTGGGTTGCGTACTACGTCAGCCAGTCCCTTGACCCCGTGCGGCACGCCAAGGCGTACCGGCATGTGAAAGATTTCTTCGGCCAGGTCGATGGCTCCTTCCATCTTCGCTGTGCCGCCGGTGAGGACGATTCCGGCCGGAATCAGATCCTCGTAGCCGCTGCGCCGCAGCTCCGCTTGAATCAGCGTGAAGAGCTCGTCGTAACGCGGCTCGACAACTTCCGCCAATGCCTGGCGAGAGAGCTCGCGCGGCGGACGATCGCCAACGCTGGGAACCTTGATGGTCTCGCCTGCGCCGGCCAGCTTTGCCAACGCGCAAGCATAGCGAATCTTGATTTCTTCGGCATATTGAGTCGGCGTGCGCAGCGCCATGGCGATGTCATTGGTGACTTGGTCGCCCGCGATCGGAATGACCGCCGTATGACGAATCGCACCTTCGGTGAAGATGCAGATATCGGTGGTACCGCCGCCGATGTCGACCAGGCAGACACCCAGCTCTTTCTCGTCGTCGGTAAGCACGGCATGAGCCGAAGCCAGTTGCTCGAGAATGATGTCGTCAACTTCAAGGCCACAGCGACGCACGCACTTCTCGACATTCTGCGCAGCATTTACCGCACAGGTAACCACATGAACCTTGGCTTCCAGGCGCACACCGGACATGCCCAGGGGCTCACGCACGCCCTCCTGATTGTCGATCACGTAATCCTGGGGAAGCGTATGCAGTACACGCTGATCGGCCGGAATTGCCACAGCCTGGGCGGCGTCGAGTACACGCTCGAGATCTGCAGTGCTGACCTCGCGGTCGCGAATTGCGACGATGCCGTGGGAGTTCAGGCTGCGAATATGGTTGCCGGCCAGGCCGACGAAGGCCGAATGGATGCGGCAGCCAGCCATCAACTGAGCTTCTTCGATGGCGCGTTGGATCGACTGCACGGTGGATTCGATGTTGACCACCACGCCTTTCTTCAGCCCACGTGAGGGGTGGGTACCGATCCCAACGATTTCCAGCTCACCATCGGCAGTCACCTCACCCACCAGCGCCACCACCTTGGAGGTGCCGATGTCCAGGCCGACGATCATCTTGCCGCTTTGCACGCTCGACATGTGTCTCATTCCTCAATTCTTCGCAGCGACGGTCGTATCCGCCGCAGTCGGGATCGGCTCATGCCAGGCGACGGCCAGGCCGTTCGCATAGCGCAGATCGATCCGTGCGATCTTCTCGCTTTCCTGCTCCAGCGCCTTTTGATAAATGGCGGTGAAGCGACGCATTTTTTCTACAACCTGATCCCTGCCCAGCAGCAATTCGATGCCCTGATTGGTGGTCAGAAACCAGCTCCCACGTTCACGCAGCTCAAGGCGGGAAATGGAGAATCCCAGGGGGCGCAGCATCTGGCTGAGCATCTGGTATTGCTGCATGACACGCTGTTGGGCCCGCTTCGGACCATATAAATGTGGCAAGTGTTCATATCGGCTCAGGTCATCCGGCGAGAAAGCCTGTCCTTTATTGTTAAGCAATGCTTCGCCCCCCCAACGGGCAATCGGCAATTGCTCATCCAGACGCACCATTACCTGGTCCGGCCAGACGCGACGAACTTCGACGTGAGCGATCCACGGCATCTGTTCGAGTTGGTGGCGCATACCGTTCAGATCAACCTTGAAGAAGCTCTGCTCGACGAAAGGCGCGATACGCTGCTGAACCGCTTCACGGCTGACATAGCCCAGCTCGCCCTGCACGCTGACCTTGGCAATCGGCCGGTCGGCGTAGGGCAACAAGCGCTCGCCCAGGTCGTAAAGACCAACCACCAGCCCAATCAGCAGCACCGGCCAGACGAAGCGTTTCAGGCCGGAGAGGTTAGGCTTCGGCAGGCGCTGCGAAAGCGGCTGCGGTTGCACCAGGCGGCTCGCACCCCGTTGCACGGGCTTGCGCGAGGCACGGCCGCTTCCGGGTTGCGAATGGCGCAGCGTGGCGATCATGGCTAGCTCCCCGCCTCGAGGCTGTCATCAAGAATGCTCAGGACCAACTGCTGGAAATCCAGACCAGCAGCACGCGCCGCCATCGGAACCAGGCTGTGATCGGTCATGCCGGGTACGGTATTCACTTCCAGCAACCAGAAATTGCCGACGGCATCCTGCATCACATCGACCCGTGCCCAGCCGCGAATGCCGACCGCTTCGCAGGCACGGGCTGACAGCACCTTGAGTTCCTCTTCCCGTTCTGCATCGAGCCCACAGGGAATGCGGTACTGGGTATCAGAGGCCAGGTACTTGGCGTCGTAGTCGTAGAAACTATGCGGCGTGCCCAAGCCAATAGGCGGAAGCACCTGGCCATGCAATACGGCCACGGTGAACTCCGGGCCCTGGATCCACTGCTCGACCAGCACTTGCGAGTCGTAGGCACTAGCGTCACGCCAAGCGCTGATCAGCTCTGCCAGCTCACCGACCTTGGCCATGCCGATGCTCGAGCCTTCGTGCGCCGGCTTGACGATCAGTGGAAAGCCCAAGGTGTCCGCTGCAGCCTTGCAATCGGCTTCCGTAGCCAGCACGGCATGTTGCGGAGTCGGCAGGCCCAGGCTCTGCCAGACCTGCTTGGTGCGCAGCTTGTCCATGGCCAGGGCCGACGCCAGGATGCCACTACCGGTGTAAGGGATACCGGCGCATTCCAGCAAGCCTTGCATACTGCCATCTTCGCCGCCGCGACCGTGCAGGACGATAAAGGCACGATCAATCCGTTCGCTGCCCAGACGCTGCAGCAGATCGTCGCCGGCATCGATACCGAACGCATCCACACCGGCTTCCTGTAACGCGGCGAGAACTGCGGCGCCGGATTTCAGGGACACCTCACGTTCAGCGCTCTTGCCGCCGAAAAGCACAGCGACACGGCCGAATGCCTTGGGGTCGCGAGTCGAATGCAGGGCGCTCATTGGGATTTCCTCGCGGAGCCATCGCCACCGAACAGCGGGCTTCTCAGCAGTTGCGGCGCCAGTCCGCCGATATCGCCAGCTCCTTGGCAGAGCAGGATGTCACCAGCGCGCAGCAGCGGCTTGACCAGCGGCGCCAGGTCGACGCCACGCTCGACATAGATCGGATCCAGCTGTCCGCGCTGGCGGATGCTGTGGCACAGCTGACGGCTATCGGCGCCGGGGATCGGGTCTTCGCCGGCCGGATAGACCTCCATCAACAGCAGCACGTTGGATTCGCCCAGCACCTGTACGAAGTCGTCATAAAGGTCGCGGGTACGGCTGAAGCGGTGTGGCTGATAGACCATCACCAGGCGCCGTTCCGGCCAACCGCCGCGTACGGCCTTGATCACAGCGGCAACTTCGCGCGGGTGGTGACCATAATCGTCTACCAGCATCACGCTGCCATTCTCGACCGGCAGATCGCCATAAACCTGGAAGCGGCGGCCGACGCCAGCAAACTCCGCGAGGCCCTGAACGATGGCGTCGTCATCAATACCTTCATCAGTCGCGATGGCGATGGTCGCCAGAGCGTTGAGCACGTTGTGGTTGCCGGGCATGTTCACCGATACATCCAGCGGTTCGCAGCCATCGCGCAGCACGGTGAAGTAGGTGCGCATGCCTTCCTGGCGAATATTGATCGCGCGCACATCGGCGTCTTCGCTGAAACCGTAGGTGGTAGTTGGGCGGCCGATCTGCGGGATGATCTCGCGCACGAACGGATCATCGACGCAGAGCACAGCCAGACCGTAGAACGGCAGGTTGTGCAGGAACTCGACAAAGGTCTTCTTCAGCTTGCCGAAGTCGCCGCCGTAGGTGCTCATGTGGTCGGCGTCGATGTTGGTCACCACCGCCACCATAGGCTGCAAGTGGAGGAAGCTGGCATCGCTCTCATCCGCCTCGGCGATCAGGTAACGGCTGCTACCCAGCTGCGCGTTGGTGCCGGCCGCAGTCAGTCGGCCGCCGATGACGAAGGTCGGATCAAGCCCGCCAGCAGCAAACACCGAGGCCAACAGGCTGGTGGTGGTGGTCTTGCCATGGGTCCCGGCGACCGCAATGCCGTGCCGATAACGCATCAGCTCAGCGAGCATCTCGGCACGCGGCACAACCGGAATACGCTGTTCGAGCGCCAGCGCAACTTCTGGATTGGCCGAATTCACCGCGCTGGACACCACTAGCACGTCGGCACCTGCGACATTACCGGCCTGGTGGCCGATGAATATCTGCGCCCCGAAGCTCTGCAGGCGATCGGTGCTGGCAGACTCCTTGAGATCGGATCCGGAAACTTCGTAGCCGAGGTTGAGCAGCACCTCGGCGATACCGCACATCCCAACTCCGCCGATACCTACGAAGTGAATACGACGGATGCGGCGCATGCGCCGTACTTCCGCTTTTACCGCGGCGGGAGATTTAGCCACGGGCCACCTCCAGACAGATATCGACCACGCTGCGGGTGGCGTCGGGCCGGGCCAGGCGGCGCGCGGTGGCGCCCATGGCCTTGAGTTTTTCCGGCTGCATCATTACCTCGGTCAGCTGAGCGGCAAGCGCGGCCGCATCAGTCTTGGCTTGCGGCAGAAGGACGGCAGCGCCCTCCTTCGCCAGATATTCGGCGTTGCGCGTCTGGTGGTCGTCTATCGCGTGGGGCAGCGGCACCAGAAAGGACGGCAGCCCGGCGGCGGCCAGCTCGCAAACGGTGAGCGCGCCTGCACGACAGATGACCAGATCGGCCCAGGCGTATGCCCGCGCCATGTCCTTGATGAAAGGTGCGACCTCGGCCTCGACGGCTGCTTCTGCGTAGCGCTGCGTAGTCAGGTCGGCGTGCTGCTTGCCCGCCTGATGGAACACTTCTGGGCGCAATTCCAGCGGCAGCTGCGCCAAAGCCACAGGCAACAGCTTGTTCAAAGGCTCGGCACCGAGGCTGCCACCCAGCACCAACAGCCGTGGTCGGCGACCGACCAGGGTGTCACGCGGGGTTTCCAGAAACAGCTCTTCACGTACGGGATTACCCGTGGTACGACGCTTTGTGTTGGCCTTGAACGTATCCGGGAAGGCTTCGCAAACGCGGCTTGAGAGTGGCGCGAGGCTACGGTTGGCGGTACCAGCCACAGCGTTCTGCTCGTGGATAACCAGCGGCACACCGGCCAACTTAGCAGCCAGTCCACCCGGCCCAGTGACATAGCCACCCAAACCCAGCACGCACACCGGCTGTAGTTGGCGAACGATGCGGCGCGCCTGGAACAGTGACCGAATCAGCTGCAGCGGCGCCTTGATCAGCGATGCGATGCCCTTACCGCGCAACCCACTGACCTGAATCAAATGCAGCGGCAGACCGGCTGCCGGCACCAGTTCATTCTCGATACCGCGCGGTGTACCAAGCCAGTGCACGACATAGCCACGCGCCTGAAATTCACGGGCACAAGCCAGCGCGGGGAAGACGTGGCCACCAGTACCGCCAGCCATGATCAGCACATTAGCGGCCATGGGCGACCTCCTTGGTCGGCGGCTCGGCGAAATCGGCTTCGTCGAACTCGGTATCCTCACTGCCCAGCACAGTGCGGCTTTCCCATTCGATCCGCAGCAGCAGCGCCATGCTTGCGCAGGTCACGACCAGCGAGCTGCCGCCATAGCTGAGGAACGGCAACGTCAGACCCTTGGTTGGCAGCAGACCGACATTCACGCCTACGTTGATCAGGAACTGGCCCAACCAGAGGAACGCCAGCCCCCAGGCGACATAGGCGGCGAAGAACTGCCGGGCCTTCTCTGCCCATAGGCCTATATACAGCGCGCGGATGCCGACGAACGCGAACAGCGCGATCGTCGCCAACGCACCGATCATGCCCAGCTCCTCGGCCAGCACGGAGAATACGAAGTCGGTATGCGCTTCCGGCAAATAGAACTGCTTCTGCACGCTGTTACCCAGCCCGACGCCGAACCATTCGCCACGTCCAAAGGCGATCAACGCCTGGGTCAACTGGTAGCCGGCACCGTACTGGTCCGCCCATGGGTCGGTGAAGGTAATCAGGCGCTGCAGGCGATACTCCTGGGTCTGTACCAACACCACTACTGCACCGACCGCCGCGATTACCAGCAAGCTGAAGCGAATCATCCCCACGCCACCGAGGAACAGCATCGCCACTGCGGCGCCCATCATGACCACCGTGGCGCCGAAGTCAGGCTCCAGCAGAAGGAGGAATGCCATCGGCAGCAGGACCAGGAACGGCTTGGCGAACCCCCACATGCTCTCGCGGACTTCTTCCTGCCGGCGCACCAGATAACCGGCCAGATAAATGACCACGAACACTTTTGCCAACTCGGATGGCTGCACGTTGAACGCACCGAAACCGATCCAGCGCATGGAGCCGTTCACTTCGCGACCAATGCCCGGCAACAGCACCAAAATCAACAGCCCGAACGCCGCCAGCAGGAGCATCCAGTCCAGGCGCTGCCAAACCGACAGCGGCACCAGCAGCATCGCGGTGCCGGCGCCTAGGCCCAGCAGCACATAGATGAGGTGACGAATCATGTGGTAGAGCGGATTGCCAGCGTTCACCGCCGCGACTTCGGAGGATGCCGAGGTGATCATTACCAGGCCGAGCCCAAGCAGTGCCAGGCAGCCGGCAAGCATGGGGAAATCCAGATCCAGGCCGCGGCGACCGAACAAAGGCGAAGGTGCATGACGCAGGAAGGCGAGCATCAGTTGAGCGCCTCCACCGCAGCGGCGAAGAGCTGGCCACGCTCTTCGAAATTCTTAAACATGTCCAGGCTGGCACAGGCCGGCGAGAGCAATACCGCATCGCCCTCATTCGCGCACTCAGCGGCGCGCTGTACAGCCTCGTCTAGCGTCGTAACGTGGACCAGGGCCGTAGCATCGGCCAAGGCATCGGCAAGACGCTGTGCATCGCGACCGAGCAACACCACGGCGCGGCAGTAACGAGCAATCGGCAAACGCAGCGCCGAAAAATCTGCCCCCTTGCCGTCGCCACCGGCAATCAGCACCAGCTTGCCATCAATATCGGCTCCCAGGCCTTCGATCGCTGCCAGCGCCGCTCCGACATTAGTAGCCTTCGAATCGTCGTAGTAATCGACCCCGTTCCGCTGGCCAACCCACTGGCAGCGATGCGGCAAGCCGGCGAATTGGCGCAGCGTCTCCAGCATCGGCTCGAACGGCAGCCCTACGGCATTGCCCAGCGCCAGGGCCGCCAGCGCATTGGACTGATTGTGCGCGCCTCGCATCTTTAGCTCACGAACAGGCATCAGCGTCTCGAACTGGAACGCCAGGTACTTCTCACCCTTATCTTCGAACAGCCCAAACCCCTTGAAGTCGGGTTTGCCGAGCCCGAAGGTCCAGGTGGGCAAATCATCAGCCACCAATGGCCGGCTGAGGCGATCGTCACGATTGACCACCACCTGGCGCGCACCACGGAAGATTCGATGCTTGGCCTGGTGGTAGGCCGGCAGGCCGCTGTAGCGGTCCATGTGGTCTTCGCTGATGTTCAGGCAGGTCGCCACCTCGGCATTGAGCTGCTCGGTGGTTTCGAGTTGGAAGCTGGACAGCTCCAACACGTAAAGCTCTACCTCATCATCGAGCAGATCAAGGGCCGGAGTGCCGAGGTTGCCGCCAACTGCCACTTTGCATCCTGCGGCTTTTGCCATTTCGCCCACTAGCGTGGTTACGGTGCTTTTAGCGTTGGAACCAGTGATAGCAATGATCGGGGCCCTGGCTTCGCGAGCGAACAGCTCGATATCCCCGGACAGCTTGACTCCGCGGGCTTTCGCTTCCTGCAGCGCCGGGGTGCTGACTGCCAGGCCTGGGCTCACCAGCAGCTCGCTGGCAGTGCAGAGAAACTCCACGTCAAGCTCGCCGCAGCGCACCTGCACGTCGGGATACTCTGCGCTGAGAGTCGCCAGCTCCGGCGGGTTCACACGGGTGTCAGCGACGGCAAACGGCAGGCCACGGCGCGCCAGATGGCGAACCAGGGACATGCCGCTCTTGCCGAGGCCGACAACGATGCGGAACTGGTCGGAAGCGATGAGCACTCTCAATTACCTCAGTTTCAGGGTGGCGAGGCCAACGAGCACCAGGATCACGGTAATGATCCAGAAGCGCACGATTACCCGAGGCTCGGGCCAGCCCTTGAGTTCGAAATGGTGGTGGATCGGCGCCATACGAAACACGCGCTTACCGGTCAGCTTGAAGCTGGCGACCTGGATCATTACCGACAGGGTTTCCATCACGAACACGCCACCCATGATGAACAACACCACTTCCTGGCGAACGATTACCGCGATGGTGCCTAAGGCTGCGCCGAGCGCCAGCGCGCCGACGTCGCCCATGAAGACCTGGGCCGGATAGGTGTTGAACCAGAGAAAGCCGAGACCGGCGCCGATCAGCGCGCCGCAGAAGACGATCAGCTCACCGGCGCCTGGCACATAAGGAATCAGCAGGTATTCGGCAAAGTTCACGTTACCGGACAGGTAGCAGAAAATACCCAGGCCACCACCGACCATCACGGTAGGCATGATCGCCAGACCATCAAGACCATCGGTGAGGTTGACCGCGTTGCTCGAGCCGACGATGACGAAGTAGGTGAGAATCACGAAACCGATGCCCAGCGGGATCTCGATGTTCTTCAGCAACGGCAGGATCAGCGTGGTTTCGACTGGCGTCTGCGCAGTCATATAAAGGAAGACAGCGGCGCCGAGGCCGAAGACCGATTGCCAGAAATATTTCCAGCGGCTCGGCAGGCCACGGGAGTTCTTCTCGATCACCTTGCGATAGTCATCGACCCAACCGATCGCACCGAACAGCAAAGTCACCGCCAGTACCACCCAGACATAGCGATTGGACAGGTCTGCCCACAGCAGCGTGCTGATGCTGATGGCGCTGAGGATCAGCGCACCACCCATGGTCGGGGTGCCGGATTTGGACAGGTGCGACTGCGGACCATCGGTACGCACGGACTGGCCGATCTGGCGCAACTGCAGCGTGCGGATCAGCCAAGGGCCCATCCACAGCGACAGCACCAGCGCGGTGAGGACGCCGAGAATTCCACGCAGCGACAGGTACTGAAAGACCGCGAAGCCCTTGTGGAACTGTTGCAGATACTCGGCGAGCAGCAGCAGCATCAATGTTTCTCCATGGATGGCCCAGCGAGCGCATCGACGACTTTGTCCATCGCCGCGCTGCGTGAGCCCTTGATCAGAATGGTGGTGCCGCTGCCCTGTTCGGCTCGCAGGCTATCGATGAGGCTGGCCTGGTCGGCGAAATGTCGCGCCCCTGGGCCGAACGCTTGAACCGCATGGGCCATCAGCGGCCCTACCGCGTAGAGGGTGTCGACTTTGCCAACCGCGTATGCGCCAACTTCACGATGGCCCTGCTCAGCCCACTCGCCCAGCTCGCCCATATCGCCAAGCACGAGGATGGTGCGACCGGCAAAACTGGTCAGCACGTCGATTGCCGCGCAGATCGAAGCAGGATTGGCGTTGTAGCTGTCGTCGATCAGGCGCACACCATTGCCCAGCATCAGCGCTACGGCTCGGCCCTTGACCGGTTGCAGCTGTTGCAGGCCGGCAACAACGGCGTCGGCGTCGACACCGAGCGCATGAGCCGCCGCAGCTGCGGCCAAGGCATTGGCAACGTTGTGCCGCCCCAGCAGATTGAGTTGAATACGGAGATTGCCCAGCGGGCCGGTCAAAACGAAGCTCGGGCAACCGCGCTGATCGTAGGCGATAGAGCCGGCGGAGAAATCGGCGAGCGGGTTCGCCAGGCCGAAAGAAACGATACGCTTGCCCGCGACACGCTCGGCCCAGATCGGATAGGCCTTGTCATCGCGATTCAGGACCGCAATGCCGCTTTCGCTCAGACCGTCGAGAATCTCGCCTTTGGCTTCGACGATCTTGTGCGGGCCGCCGAACTCGCCGACATGAGCGGTCCCGGCGTTGGTGATCAGACTGACATCAGGTCGCACCAGCTTTACGGTGTAAGCGATGTCGCCGGGGCGCGAAGCACCGAGCTCGATGACCGCAGCGCGGTGCTCGGCGCTCAACTCTAGCAGGGTCAACGGCGCGCCCAGATCATTATTGAGATTGCCGCGAGTCGCCAGTACGGCGTTCTGCCCGTGCGCGCTACGCAGAATGCTGGCGAGCATTTCCTTTACGCTGGTTTTGCCGCTGGAGCCGGTGATCGCTGCGACAGGCCCGGAGAAAGCGTCACGATTGAGCGCACCAAGGCGCCCGAGTGCCAAACGGGTATCGGCGACGACCAGTTGCGGCAGCGACGCGCCTGCGATCTCGCGCTCAACCAACGCTGCAGCTGCGCCTTTATTGGCCACGTCTGCCAGATAGGCATGGCCATCGAAGCGAGGTCCGGTCAGCGCGATGAACAACTGCCCCGGCTGAACAGCGCGACTGTCGGTGCTGACTGCGTCGAAGCCGGCATCCGCGCCTATCAGACGGCCGGACAAAGGCTGCTGCAGCGCGCTCAGGCGCATCGCTTCAAGCATGGGGATTCTCCCAAGTGGCCAAGCCCGTGGAGGCTTCTTCGATGTCGGAGAACGGCAGGCGCTCACCACAAACTTCCTGGTAGTCCTCGTGACCTTTGCCGGCGAGCACGACCACGTCCTCGGCTCGTGCCATCGAGATAACGCTGGCAATCGCTTGGGCGCGGCCATGCATGATGGTGACGGCCTCGGGGTTGACGAACCCTGCACGGATGTTCTCGATGATCTGCTCGGGCGCCTCGTTGCGCGGATTGTCATCGGTGACCACAACGCCGTCGGCCAGACGCTCCGCGACTTCAGCCATCAGCGGACGTTTGCCGGTATCACGATCACCGCCGCAACCGAACAGGCAAAGCAACCTGCCGCGCGCGTGTGGACGCAGTGCGGTGAGGACTTTTTCCAATGCATCGGGGGTGTGTGCGTAGTCGACCACGACCAGCGGGCGATCACCGCCACCCAAGCGCTGCATGCGGCCAGCTGGGCCCTCGAGCTCCGGCAGCACAGCCAGGATTTCATCCAACGGGTAGTCCATTCCCAGCAGAGCGCCAATGGCGGCCAGTACATTGCTGACGTTGAAGCGTCCCAGCAACGGGCTGCGCATCGAGCGCTCACCCTGGGGAGTGATGAGCCGCGCATGGATGCCATCATCACTGAGTCGGGCATCGGCGCAAAACAGATAGGCCGAGCGATCCTCCAGACTGTACGTAACTAGCCGCGAGTCGCGCTCTTCACCCGCCAGCACGCGACCAAAACCGTCATCAATGTTGATCACCCGGCAGCGCAGGCCGGGCACGTCGAACAGGCGCGCCTTCGCGGCCCCATAGGCTTCCATGGTGCCGTGGTAATCAAGGTGGTCACGCGACAGGTTGGTGAACACGGCGACGTCGAAATCCAGCGCGGCGACTCGCCCCTGATCCAGGCCGTGCGAGGACACCTCCATCGCTACGGCGCGAGCGCCCTCTTGCTTGAGGTTGGCCAGCGTCGCCTGTACGCCGATGGCATCCGGCGTCGTATGCCGGCCGAGCTGCAGATGGCCGTGAAACCCCGTACCCAGCGTGCCAATGATGCCGCAGGGCTCGCCGAGACGGTCGAGCGCCTGCGCAATCAGCTGGCTGACACTGGTCTTGCCATTGGTTCCGGTAACGCCGACTAGGCGCAGGCTGCGGCTGGGCTCACCGTAGAAGCGCCCGGCAATGGCGGACAACTGACTGGCCAGATGCTGCACCGGGACCATCACGGCATTACCGGTCAGCGCCTGGTCGAGACCTTCCGCTTCATAAGCAACCGCAGCGGCACCGCGAGCAATGGCATCCTGCACATGGTCGCGACCATCGAACTGCAGCCCCGGCACCGCCAAAAACAGATCACCGCCGCGAACCTTGCGGCTGTCGAGTGTCAATTCGCGAATCAGGACATCGCTGCCAGCTTGAGGCAACAGATGATTCAGAGGCATTGGCATCAGATGCGCCCTCCCTTGCCTTTTACTGCTTCCACGGTCTGTAGATCGGCCGGCGGAGGCAGATTGTCCGGTGCAACATTCATCAGACGCAGCGCCCGGGCCATGACCTTGCCGAATACCGGGGCTGCAACCAAACCACCGTAGTACTGCCCCTTGCTCGGCTCATCTACGACGATTACCGCAGCAATCCGCGGATTGGACAGCGGCGCAACACCAGCGAAGAACGAACGATAGGCATCCTTGGTGTAGCCACCCGTGCCGGAGATCTTCTTGGCGGTCCCGCTCTTTCCGCCGACCTGGTAGCCCGGCACTTTTGCGCGCGCACCACCACCACCTTCCTCTTCAACGACAGCGCGCAACATCTGCAGAACCGTCCCGGAAATCTGCTTATCGATGACCTGCACACCATCCTGCGCCCGATCCAGGCGCAACAGAGAAAGCGGTACGTTGGAGCCTTGATTACCTAGCACGGCATACGCATGTGCCAATTGAACGGCTGTCACGGACAAGCCGTAGCCATAGGCCAGGGATGCGGTTTCAGCGTCCCGCCACTTACGATGATTAGGTAGGTTGCCCACACGCTCACCGGGAAAACCCAGTCCGGTGTCCTGACCGAAGCCGGCTTGCTGCATCACCGCGTAAACCGGCTCGGCGCCGATATCCAGCGCAATCTTGCTGATACCAACGTTACTCGACTTCATCAGAATGCCGGTCAACGAAAGCATGCCGCCGCGAGACACGTCGCGGATTGTGTAGCGGCCGATGCGCATCCAGCCGGGCAGCGTGTTGACGACTGAATCCGGCTGATATTTGCCGGTGCCCAGCGCGGCGGCAATACTGAACGGCTTGACGGTCGAACCTGGTTCGAAGACGTCGATCATCGCACGGTTGCGCATGGCGGCCGGCTGCAGGTTGCGCCGATTGTTGGGGTTGTAGGTTGGCTGATTGGCCATGGCGAGGATTTCGCCTGTCTTGACGTCGACCATCACCAGGCTGGCGGCCTTGGCGCCGTACTCATGCACAACGTTACGTAGTTCGCTGTGGGCGAGGTACTGCAGGCGAAGATCGATCGACAATGCCATGGCCTTGCCCGCCTTGGCGTTCTTCGTTACCTGGACATCCTTGATCAGCCGGCCGCGGCGGTCCTTGAGCACCTGGCGCTTACCCGGCACGCCGGCAAGCCACTCGTCATAAGCGAGTTCCATGCCTTCACGACCACGGTCATCAATATCGGTAAAACCCACTACATGTGCGGCCACTTCGCCAGCTGGATAGAACCGGCGGAACTCTTCCTGGGCGTATACACCGGGAATTTTCAGATCCAGCACGTCCTGACCCTGCTCGGGCGTCAGGCCGCGCACCAGGTAGATGAATTCGCGCGAAGCTTGCGACTGTAGCCGCTCGCTCAAAGTCGCTGCGTCCTGACCCAGGGCCTTGGCCAACTCCGCCCACCGTGCGCGGGATGCCTGCAGCTCCTTCGGGTTACCCCAAAGCGTGGTGACTGGCGTGCTCACTGCAAGTGGCTCACCGTTGCGGTCCGTGATCAAGCCCCGGTGGGCAGGTATCGGTATGTGCCGAACGCTGCGCGCGTCACCCTGGCCTTTGAGAAACCCCTGATCCATCACCTGCAAATCGACAATACG
This sequence comes from Pseudomonas sp. E45-MNA-CIBAN-0222, assembly GCF_040310405.1. NCBI lineage: Bacteria > Pseudomonadati > Pseudomonadota > Gammaproteobacteria > Pseudomonadales > Pseudomonadaceae > Pseudomonas > Pseudomonas sp. E45-MNA-CIBAN-0222. The sequence continues at coordinate 131,169 of NZ_JBEOPU010000007.1, read as the reverse complement.
CCAAGCGATGGCACCCACCAGCAGAGCCAGCAGCGTCAGTACGATGCGGAAGCGCCACGGATAAAGCGCGCCCTGAAGGTTCATCATGGCTTCACCAGCCTGACGTCTGCCGCCGCAGGAATATGCATGCGTAGCTGGTCAGTCGCCAGCGTCTCGATGCGGCTGTGAGCCGTCCAAGTGCTCTGCTCAAGAATCAAGCGCCCCCACTCGGCCTGGGCTTTGTCGCGCACACTGAGCTCGCCATACAGATCATTGAGCAGCTGGCGATTCCAATGCGCGCAGTAGGCAACCGCGATCGCCGACAGCAGAACGCTGACGAACAACACCAGCACCAACAGGCTGCCGCGAGGCATCGAACGAAGCACACGGCTCACCGTAGTTTCTCCGCAACGCGCATGACCGCGCTACGCGAACGCGGGTTGGCCTTGACCTCAGCATCAGATGCGTACTGGGGCTTGCCAAACAGCTTCAATCGCGGCTCGAAGGCCTTTGGGATGATTGGCAGATCGCGCGGCAGCTTGTCCGCTTCGCCTTTGGCGTGTCGGCGCATGAACTGTTTGACGATGCGATCTTCCAGCGAATGAAAGCTGATAACAACGAGCCGGCCACCGACTTCAAGCGCGTCCAAGGCAGCCTCAAGCCCACGCTCAAGATCGCCCAACTCGTTGTTGATGTAGATACGCAAACCTTGGAAGGCGCGTGTCGCCGGATTCTTGCCTTTTTCCCAGGCCGGATTGGCCTCGGTTAGCACTTTGGCCAGGTCGGCCGTGCGCTCGAATGGCGCCTCTACACGGCGCTGCACCACCGCGCGCGCCATGCGTTTGGCAAAGCGCTCCTCGCCATATTCCTTGAATACGCGAGCGATCTCTTCCTCTTCGGCATGGGCGATCCATTCAGCTGCGCTCACGCCACGGCTTGGATCCATTCGCATGTCCAGAGGGCCGTCGTGAAGAAAGCTGAAACCACGAGCAGGGTCGTCCAGCTGCGGCGACGACACACCGAGGTCCAGCAAAATTCCACTGACAGTCCCATTCCAGCCGCGCTGCGCCAATTCCTCACCCAGCTCGGCAAAACTTCTCTGCACAACGACAAAGCGGCCGTCCTCGGCCGCTAGTGCTTGCCCCGTAGCGATGGCTAACGGGTCCTTGTCGAAGCCTAGCAATTGGCCATCAGAGCCAAGTTGCTGAAGTAGCAGTCGGCTATGACCGCCTCGCCCGAAGGTTCCGTCCAGATAACGGCCATCCGCGCGCACGTTCAGCGCCGCGACGGCTTCGTCGAGCAACACGGTAATATGTCGCAGACTGCTGATCTGGCTCACAGGATTAGGTCACGTAGTTCTTCCGGCAGACCGCCGGGTTGCTTGATGGCCGCCAGGTCCGCGTCGGATATCGCGTTCCAGTCGTCCTCGTTCCACAGTTGAAACTTGTTCAGTTGCCCTACCAACATCGCCCGTTTGTCTAGCCGGGCGTACTCGCGAAGGCGCGGCGGCACAACCACGCGACCGCTGCCATCCATCTCAAGATCAACGGCATTACCGATCAGCAGACGCTGCAACCGACGGGCTTCTTCGCGCAGAGAGGGCAGCTCGCGGAGCTTCGCCTCAATCAGCTCCCACTCGGGCAGGGGATAGATGCACAAACAGCGGTCCACAGCGTCGATTGTGATGATCAACTGGCCATCGCCACGGGAATTCAGCTCGTCGCGATACCGGCTGGGCATAGCTAGCCGGCCTTTGGCGTCGAGACTGATGGCGTTAGCTCCGCGAAACACGGCTGCGCTTCCCCTAAATTAGCTATCCATGCCCATATTTACCCACTTTCTGCCACTTCCTACCACTTGTGCGCACTATAGAAACGCAGCCGCCCCACCGTCAAGGCAAGCCGGACGGGAAAAAGCCTTACGGAGCGGCAATTTAGCGACGCTAATGCTGGAATCGAGCAGAACAGCGAAGGGAAGGAAGGGAGGTTCCGAACAGGCGCAAGCAGTTACTCAACAAAGTTAATGTGCTTTGTTAAGAGCAATAATCTTTCGGAATTAAAATCGGGCGTCACGAAGGTAAAAGAGGAGGAGAGTCGATCTGTAAGCCGGGTTCTGTCGAGGACAGCCATTCCTCTACGACAGCCATCACTGACTGCCTCTAGCAACCTACCCGGATCCAGCGCGGGCCACGCCAATGGATCCCTATTTGGTCTTGCTCCAAGTGGGGTTTACCTAGCCACGGACTGTTGCCAGCCGTGCGGTGCGCTCTTACCGCACCTTTTCACCCTTACCGGCGCCGAAACGCTTAGGCGGTTATTTTCTGTGGCACTTTCCGTAGGCTCACGCCCCCCAGGCGTTACCTGGCACTTCGCCCTATGGAGCCCGGACTTTCCTCCCTCCCTTCTTGCCGGAACAAAAAGAGACAGCGACTGTCCGATCGACTCTCCAGGCGCCAGAGTATCGTTGCGAGGAGCTTGCTGCAAGCGCACCTCCCTAGCGCACGCGCAATGGGTCCTGCTATTTGCGCTCCAGCGCTGCCTGATACAACAGATTCTTACGCACACCCGTGATATCAGCTGCGATGGCAGCTGCTCGTTTAAGCGGCATTTCAGCTAGCAACAAATCAAGCACCCGCAACGCCTCCGCACTCACCGCACTTTCACCCGGCGGAGCCTGCCAACCCTCTACAAGCAGTACGCACTCGCCCCGCTGCTGGTTGCTGTCTGCCTCGACCCAAGCTCTCAGCTCGGCCAAGGGCAAGCCTTTCAGCGTTTCAAAGGTTTTGGTCAACTCCCGGCCAAGCACAGCGACACGCGCCCCACCGAATATCGCCTCGAAGTCACACAGAGACTCGAGTATTCGATGCGGCGCCTCATAAAAAATAAGGGTGCGAGGCTCTTCCTTCAGCGCCTCAAGGCGCATGCACCGAGCAGCAGTCTTTGCGGGCAGAAAACCCTCGAAAATGAAACGATCCGACGGCAAGCCGGCAGCGGATAGTGCCGCAATCAACGCGCAGGCGCCCGGAACCGGCACGACCGCAATCCCCGCAGCGCGAGCCTGACGCACGAGGTGGTAGCCCGGGTCGGAGATCAGCGGTGTGCCGGCATCAGAAATCAGTGCAACATCATCCCCCGCCTGCAATCGGCCGATGAATCGACTGCCCTCGTCACGCTCATTGTGCTCATGGCACGCGGCCAAAGGAGTATGGATGCCAAAGTGCGCCATTAGGCGAGACGAATGCCGGGTATCCTCCGCGGCAATAAGCGCTACATCACCAAGCACGCGCAGGGCACGAGCACTGATGTCTTCCAGATTGCCGATAGGTGTGGCGACGACATAAAGCGTACCCACTCCGGAATTCGCACCAGCGCTGGCAGTCACAGGGCTTACCTCTGTTACGGAAATGCGCATTGTAGCCCGATTCACCGTCGCAACATCGCGGCCACTTCAGTGCTTGGGTACAATCCGCAAACACTCGCCAGTGCTTTCAGGAACGATCAAACAATGGCCTGCCTACGTCCTCTCCTACTACTCTGCCTCGCTGCCATGCTTGCAGCTTGCGCCAGCTCCCCATCCTCCACCTTGGGCGAGCTTCCTCGCACCCCGCAAGCAACCACTCAACAGCTCCTGGAAAAAGCCAGCCAGAGCGACCCAGAACAAGCTGCTCAGCTGCGCCTCGCGGCAGCAGATCAGAGCATGCAGCAGGGCAACACCGCGCAGGCGCAGAACATTCTGCGGCAAGTTCCCCTGGATGGATTGATGCCGGCGCAGCAAATCTTTGCACTGACCCTGCAAGGCGAGATCGCACTGGCTAACGGGGAGCCAGAGAAGGCTGAACAGGCATTTCAGCACCCTGCATTCGAACGTCTCGGCGAACTTCCGGTGGCACAGCAAATCCGTAGCCAGCTCGCTCGCGCTGCCGCACTGGAAGCCACTAACAAACCTCTTGCCGCAGCGCGCGAACGCGTTTTCACCGCTCCACTGCTGAGTGGCGAACAAGCCAAGACGAACCACGAAGCGATCTGGAAGCTGATTTCCGCCCTCCCCGAAAAACAACTACAAGGCGCCACGGACACCGATCTGGCCGGCTGGCAGGCGCTTGCCCTGTCATTGAAGCGGGCGGGCACCGTCGCCCAGCAACAGCGTGCCATGGACGACTGGATCGCCCAGAATCCTCAGCATCCAGCTGCGCTGCAGCTGCCGGAATCGCTACAGAAGCTACGCGAACTGGCCGACCAACCGCTGACCCATGTCGGCCTGCTGCTACCGATGGACGGCCAGCTGGCGAGCGTCGCCCGCGCCTTGCGTGATGGCTTCCTGGCCGCTCATCTGCAAGCGCAACAGGCTGGCCAAGCGCTACGCATCGAACTGTACGACAGCACCCGCATGAGCTCCATCGATGACTTCTATCGACAGGCCCAGACAGATGGCGTGCAGCTGGTAATCGGCCCGCTAGAGAAGGATCTGGTTCGGCAACTCGGCGAACGCGACCAGCTGCCGATTACCACCCTCGCCCTCAACTACAGTGACGCAGGACAAAACACTCCACCTCAGCTGTTCCAATTTGGACTGGCTGCAGAGGATGAAGCCCGCGAAGTTGCACGCCGCGCCTGGGCAGACGGTCACCGCCGCGCCATCGCCCTTGCGCCGCGCGGGGAATGGGGCGCCCGAATCCTCGATGCATTTCGCCAGAGCTGGCAAGAGGCCGGCGGCACTCTGGTCGCAGCCGAGCCGCTGGCCGAGCCAGTGAAGCTAGCCAATCAGATCGCCGACCTGTTACAGCTGCGAAATAGCGGAAGCCGCGCAGGCAGTACCACTAGCGCATCCGCAGCCAGCCAGCCATCTCGCCGCCAGGACGTTGACTTCATCTTCCTGGCCGCAACTCCGCAGCAAGCTCAGCAAGTCAGACCCACGCTGATATTCCAGTACGCAGGTGACCTGCCGGTATATGCAACTTCGCACCTGCATGCCGCCAGCCACAACCGCACGCAGTACCTGGACCTCGAAGGCATCCGCTTTGCCGAAACCCCCTGGCTGCTGGATGACCAGCTGCCACTGCGCCGGGAGGTAGAACAGAAGTGGCCGCAGGCCGGTGGAAGCCTGGGGCGCCTCTACGCCATGGGGGCTGATGCTTACCTTCTAGCCCCGCGCCTGAACCAGTTACTCGCACTGCCGGACACACGACTGGAAGGACTTTCCGGCACCCTGAGCCTGAGCGCCGAGCAGCGCATCCAGCGTGAGCTGCCGTGGGCTCAGTTCCGCGATGGCATGGTGGAACGACTGGAAGACGCCCAGCAATGAGCGAAAGCCAGAGCAGTGGACGCTCTGCTGAAATGCTCGCCCTGGACCATCTACGCGACAAAGGATTGCGCCTGCTCGAACGCAACTGGTCCTGTCGCAGCGGCGAGCTCGATCTGGTCATGCTAGATGGCGATACAGTAGTATTCGTCGAAGTCCGCTACAGGCGCCACGCTGCCTGGGGCGGCGCGCTGGAGAGCGTCGACACGCGCAAGCAGCAGAAGCTGATAAAGGCAGCCCAGTTCTTCCTGCAGAAGGAAAGCCGCTGGGCTAAACATCCTTGCCGCTTCGATGTAATCGCCATCGCCGCAGCCGGCCATACCCAGGACCTGAACTGGATCCGCAACGCATTTGATAGCTGAACGATCCATAGCGCGATTGCTGCGCTATGCCACCCAGCCCAGCGAACCGTAAGCGCATTGCCCGATCGACACCCGGACGCGCCCATCACCTTGAAGGTCAACCACCGATGGACATGCAAACCCGTATCCGCCAGCTTTTCCAGGCCAGCATCGAAACTAAACAGCAGGCCATGGAAGTGCTGGCTCCCAGCATTGAGCAAGCCGGTCAAGCAATGGTCAACGCCCTGCTGAGTGAAGGCAAAATTCTCACCTGCGGGAACGGCGGCTCAGCCGGCGATGCCCAGCACTTCTCGTCAGAGTTGCTCAATCGTTTCGAACGCGAGCGCCCCAGCCTTCCGGCAATCGCGCTAACCACCGACAGCTCAACCATCACCTCGATCGCTAACGATTACAGCTACAACGAAGTGTTCTCCAAGCAGATTCGCGCACTGGGCCAGCCAGGCGACATATTGCTGGCCATTTCCACCAGCGGTAATTCCGCCAACGTCATTCAAGCCATCCAGGCAGCGCATGATCGGGAAATGCTCGTCGTTGCGCTGACCGGTCGAGATGGCGGCGGAATGGCATCGCTGCTGTTGCCGGAAGACGTAGAGATCCGCGTACCGGCCAAGGTCACAGCGCGAATTCAGGAAGTCCACCTGCTGGCCATCCACTGCTTGTGCGATCTGATCGACAACCAATTGTTCGGAAGTGAGGAATGAACGTGTTTCGCCTACCTGTGATCACCCTCGGACTTTGCCTGGCCGTCAGCGGCTGCAGCTCGGTACTGACTGCCACTCGCGACGATCCAATTGCCGACAACCGCGGCACCCGCACCATTGGCAGCAAGATCGACGACTCACTGATCGAAACCAAAGCCGCCGTCAACATCGCCAAGGCCCACCCCGACCTCGATAAGGCCTCGCACATTGTTGTAGCAAGCTACAACGGCGTCGTCCTCCTCGCAGGCCAAACCCCACGCGCAGAGCTCAAGGAAATGGCGGAAAAGGCCGCGAGCAGCGTGCAGCGGGTCAAGCGGGTACATAACGAGCTACAGATCCTGCAGCCTTCATCTGCGCTGGCGCGCAGCAACGACTCCTGGCTGACCACCAAGATCAAGACCCAAATGCTGGCAGACAACAACGTGCCCGGCTCACGCATCAAGATCATCACCGAAAACGGTATCGTTTATTTGTTGGGCCTGGTCACCCGCCAGGAAGGCAATCGCGCCACCAACCTCGTCCAGGGAGTCTCGGGCGTACAGCGAATCGTGAAGCTCTTCGAATACATCGACTAAGTCATCAGCGGAGCTCAGAGTTTCTGAGCTCCCGCATCTAGCACCCGCTTACTTCACCACCTTCAGACTCGGGCGCCCGCCTGGTCGCGGCCCCTCATCACCAGCCCCACCGTTATCACTCGGCGCGTCATCGTCCGGTGGGCTAGGCTCGATTTCGAAAACCATGCCCTGCCCATTCTCTCTGGCATAGATCGCCATAACCGCCGCGGACGGCACATTAAGCGAGTGAGCAACACCACCAAAACGCCCCTCAAAGCTGATCGCTTCGTTGTCCATGTGCAAATGGCGCACAGCGCTTGGCGCGACGTTGAGCACGATCTGACCATCGCTGGCGAAACCGGCAGGCACTTGCACACCCGGATAATCGACGTTGACCAGCAGATGCGGCGTGCACTCGTTGTCAACGATCCACTCGTAGAGCGCTCTCACTAGATACGGGCGACTTGAGTTCATGACGACATCCTCTCTCAGCGCATGCGGCGCTCGACGGCGGAAAGACTGGCCTGGAAGGCCTCGCGGGCGAAATTGCGCTCCATGTAATCAAGCAGTGGCTTGGCTGCTCGGGGCAGCTCGATACCGAGTTTGGGCAAACGCCATAGGATAGGCAACAGACAGCAGTCGACCAGACTGATCTCGTCGCTCATGAAATAAGCCTTCTCGGTGAATATCGGGGAAACGCCCGTCAGGCTTTCGCGAAGCTCCTTACGGGCCTGCGTACGCTGTGGCTCGCTGGTACGTTGATCGAGAATGCGATCAACCAGAGAACACCAGTCACGCTGAATACGATGCACCAGTAGCCGCGTATTGGCCCGCGCCACGGGATAGACCGGCAATAGCGGCGGATGCGGATAACGCTCTTCCAGATACTCCAGAATCACTCCCGGCTCATACAGCGCCAGATCCCGATCCACCAAAGTCGGCAAGCTGCCATAGGGGTTAACCTCCGCCAACTTCACCGGGCACTGCCCTGCCTCGACATCAAGGATGTCGACGCTAACGCCCTTCTCTGCGAGCACGAAACGAACACGATGGGAATAGTGGTCGGCGGGATCGGAATAGCAGCCCAACCGATTGGTTGCAGCCATAGGTCCTTCCTCACTCATTTATCTGGAAGCAGAAAAAACGCGCGCGCCCATTGGGCGCGCGCAGGGTACAGCAGTAGCAACGAACGGCTTAGTGAACGTCTTTCCAGTACTCACGTTTGAGTAGGTAGGCGAACACGAAGAACACAGCCAGGAAAAGCAGCACATAGGTACCAATGCGCTGACTCTGCAGTTTGACCGGATTGGCCGAGTAGGCCAGGAAGGTCACCAGATTCTTGATCTTCTCATCGTACTCAGCCTCGGAAAGCTCTCCGGTGCCCGGCTCGACAACCATCTGGTCGCACGCTTCTTCCGTGATTGGCGTGCCAGTCAAGGGATCGAACTGCTTGCGGCCGTTCTCAACCACCTGGACCTGCTTGCAACCGACGACTCTACGCCCTTGCAAAGGAGCAAGTACATGCGGCATGCCAACGTTCGGGAACACGGTGTTGTTAACGCCGTAGGGTCGCGCTGGATCCTCATAGAAGCTACGCATGTACGAGTACAGCCAGTCGTTACCACGAACACGCGCAACCAGCGTCAAGTCTGGAGGCGCAGCGCCGAACCAAACTTTCGCTTCGTCGGCCTGCATGCCGATTTTCATGTGATCACCAAACTTGGCATCGGAAAAGACAATGTTGTCCATCATCACTTCTTCCGAAATACCCAGATCAGTGGCGACCCGCTCGTAGCGCTGATATTGGGCACTGTGACAGCCCATGCAGTAGTTGGCGAATGTCTTCAGACCGTCCTGCATGGCGGCCTTATCGGTCAAATCAATGTCAACCTTGTCCAACTGAACTGCTGGGCCGGCCGCGAAGGAAAAGACCGGCACAATTGCAAGAATCAATGCAGCAAATTGCTTTTTCATCAGCCATCCACCCTTTGCGGTACCACTTTGGTCTTCTCGAGCTTGGTATAGAACGGCATCAGGATGAAGTATCCGAAGTAGATAGCCGTACAGATGCGCGACACCAGAGTGCGCTCAGGCGTGGGAGCCAGTACGCCCAATACACCGAGAATGATGAAGGAGATGCAGAACGCCAACAGCGCGATCTTGCTCATCCAACCCTTATAGCGCATGGACTTGACCGGGCTGCGGTCCAACCAAGGCAGAACGAACAGCACAGCGATGGCCGCACCCATGGCGATGACACCAAGAAGCTTGTCAGGCACCGCGCGCAGAATCGCGTAGTAAGGGGTGAAGTACCAAACTGGCGCGATATGCTCAGGCGTCTTAAACGCGTTGGCCGCTTCGAAGTTCGGCTTCTCGAGGAAATAACCACCCATCTCCGGGAAGAAGAAAACGACCGCGCAGAAGACAAACAGGAAGACCACCACACCGACGATATCTTTCACCGTGTAGTACGGATGGAAAGGAATGCCATCGAGCGGCACACCGGCTTCATCCTTGGTCTTCTTGATATCCACGCCCATCGGATTGTTCGAGCCAACCTCATGCAGCGCCAGGATGTGCAGCACTACCAGACCGAGAATGACGATCGGCAGCGCGATTACGTGCAGAGCGAAGAAGCGGTTCAGCGTGATACCGGAGATGAGGTAGTCACCACGGATCCACTGGGTCAGATCAGCGCCGATGACCGGAATGGCACCGAACAGCGAAATGATCACCTGGGCACCCCAGTACGACATCTGCCCCCATGGCAGCAGGTAGCCCATGAAGGCTTCAGCCATGAGCGCCAGATAGATCATCATGCCGAAGATCCACACCAGCTCGCGAGGCTTCTGATACGAGCCGTAGAGAATTCCGCGGAACATATGCAGGTAGACGACCACGAAGAACGCGGATGCGCCAGTGGAGTGCAGATAGCGGATGATCCAGCCGTATTCCACATCACGCATGATGTATTCAACGGAGGCAAAGGCGCCCTCAGCCGAAGGCTCGAAGCTCATGGTCAGCCAGATGCCGGTAAGGATCTGATTGACCAGCACCAGCAGCGCCAGCGAGCCAAAGAAATACAGGAAGTTGAAGTTCTTAGGGGCGTAGTACTTCGAGAGATGGTCTTCCCACATCTTGGTCGCGGGGAAGCGGGCATCGACCCATTCCATGAACTTGCTCATCAGGCGTTCTCCTGGTCCACACCGATGATGATCACATTATCGGTCTCGTACGAGTGCGGGGGCACCGGCAGGTTCAAGGGAGCTGGCTGCGATTTGTAGACGCGACCGGCCATATCGTATTTGGAGCCATGGCATGGGCAGAAATACCCGCCCATCCAGTCAGCCCCCAAGTCAGCTGCAGCCACCTCAGGCCGGAAAGACGGCGCACAACCGAGGTGGGTGCACAGACCAACCACGACTAGCAACTCAGGCTTGATCGCCCGATTCTTTGGATCGACATAAGCGGGCTGATCAGAGTCTTTGGATTCTGGATCGGCTACCTGACCGGCAACCTTCTCCAAGCTTCCGAGAATCTCTTCGGTCCGACGCACGATAAATACCGGCTGGCCGCGCCATTCGGCGACCATTTGCTGCCCCGGCTCGATCTTGCCGATATTCACCCTCACCGGCGCCCCGGCAGCCTTGGCCTTGGCACTCGGGAACCACGATCCCACGAACGGGACCGCGGCACCCACCGCTCCTGCAGCGCCCACCACCGAAGTGGCGGCCACAAGGAAGCGACGCCGGCCTGCATTCACGCCGTCATTGCTCATTCAGTCGTCTCCCATCAGCTTCTTATGGCCTGCTTTAAAACAGGCATGTACTACGTAAAATTGAGCCGCGAAAAATTCGCCAAATGGTAAAGAAAAGACCTTCTTCTGACAAGGTAATAGCCAGTCACAAAGCCTCTCCCCCCAGACAACCTGGCCTAGCGACGCGCGACACACTGTCGCACCAACACAAAACGAGCAGAAAAAAAAACGCCCAGCTCCGAACGAAACTGGGCGTTTCTTTTGAAAGCGCGAATTAGCGCTTGGAGTACTGCGGACGCTTACGCGCTTTGCGCAGACCGACCTTCTTGCGTTCAACTTCGCGAGCATCACGAGTAACGAAGCCAGCCTTACGCAGCGAGCTACGCAGCGTCTCGTCGTACGAAATCAGGGCGCGAGTAATACCGTGACGAATTGCACCAGCTTGACCACTTACACCACCACCCAGAACAGTGACGTAGATGTCGAACTTCTCGACAGTCTCAGTCAGCTCCAGAGGCTGGCGAACTACCATGCGGGCAGTTTCGCGGCCGAAGAAGTTGTCCAGCTCGCGGTTGTTGATGGAGATCTTGCCAGTGCCCGGGCGCAGAAAAACGCGCGCGGTTGCAGTCTTGCGACGGCCAGTGCCGTAATTTTGAGTCGCCGACATAATGAACTATTCCGTTAAATCTTCAGTTCTTGGGGCTGCTGAGCGGTATGAGGATGGCTAGCACCCTTGTAAACCTTCAGCTTACGATACATGTCGCGACCCAGCGGGTTCTTCGGCAGCATGCCTTTGACCGCGGTCTCGATCACACGCTCGGGCGCCTTGGCAATCAACTTCTCGAAGTTGATGGACTTGATGCCACCCGGGAAACCGGAGTGAGAGTAGTACATCTTGTCAGTGGTCTTGGCACCAGTAACACGCACTTGCTCAGCATTGATCACAACGATGTAATCGCCGGTATCTACGTGAGGGGTGTATTCCGGCTTGTGCTTGCCACGCAGGCGGCTAGCGATTTCGGTTGCCAGACGACCCAGGGTCTGGCCGGCAGCGTCGACGACGAACCAGTCGCGCTTGACGGTTTCCGGTTTAGCAGTAAATGTCTTCATTCGTTATAGCCTCAGGGGCCGCCCTGAAAATAAGACGGCGAATCTTACTGAATGGTGCTCGCCCTGGCAAGACCAGGGCAGCCGGAAACAGACGCTATCGGGGGCTCGGGTCAGCGCGTCCGCTACGGCAATGATTCGGCAGGCTTGGCATCCCCTACCTTTGACTTGCGTCGACGGGCTAGGCATCCCCGGCGACAGGCTGCGGAATTATCCTGATTACCAGAAAAATAGCAACCGACATTTACTACTTCCACGCACTTATCTAGGCGGACGCCCCAGGGAAAATTTATCGCACCCTTAAGCCTCGAAGCTCGGTCCAACGCATCAATCGAACACACGTGGCACTTCAATGCACGCAGTCACTCTCATGCTCACGAGCCGCCCCATCTTCGATAACCTACCCGCTCTCCGATTCGCCCTACTGCACGAGGTACCCCCATGCAATATCGCCAACTAGGCCGCACCGACCTGAACGTCAGCGCACTCTGTTTAGGCACGATGACATGGGGCGAACAGAACACCGAAGCCCAAGCATTCACCCAGCTCGACCGCGCGAAAGCGGCCGGGATCAATTTTATCGATACGGCCGAAATGTATCCGGTCCCTCCGCGCCCGGAAACCTACGCAGCCACCGAGCACTGCATTGGCAGCTATCTCAAGGCTCGCGGCGATCGGGCCAAATGGATTTTAGCGACCAAGATCGCCGGGCCCGGCAATGGCATCACCCACATCCGCGATGGCCATCTTAAATTCAACCGCAAACACATTCGCGCTGCGCTGGACGACAGCCTCCGCCGGCTTCAGACGGACTGGGTCGACCTCTATCAGCTGCACTGGCCTGAACGCAGCACGAACTTCTTCGGACAACTGGGCTACCAGCATCAGGAGGGCGATTTCACAGAGCTTGAAGAAACCCTGGAGGTGCTAGACGAGGAAATTAAAGCCGGCAGGATTCGCCATATCGGCCTTTCAAACGAAACACCCTGGGGCACAATGAAGTATCTGCAGCTGGCCGACTCCCGTGGCTGGCCACGCGCCGTGTCGATACAGAACCCATACAACTTACTCAACCGAAGCTTCGAAGTCGGCCTGGCCGAGATCTCCATACGCGAACAATGCGGACTGCTTGCTTACTCGCCACTTGCATTCGGCATGCTGACTGGAAAGTACGAGAACGGGGCACGACCGGCCAATGCACGCCTTACGCTTTTTCAACGTTTCGCACGCTATAACAATCCTCAGGCACGGGCAGCCTGCTCCCGATACGTCGCTCTAGCTCGCGAACATGGCCTGAGTCCGGCCCAGATGGCCCTCGCTTACGTCACAGCACAACCCTTCGTTACCAGCAACATCATTGGTGCCACGACGCTCGAGCAGCTTGAATCAAACATTTCCAGCATCGAGTTAGAACTGTCGGGCGAAGTGTTGAAGGAGATCGAAGCGATCCACACGAGACAGCCGAACCCTGCGCCCTGAGAGATCCAACAGTCGAGAATATTCAGCAGAAAATGACCCAGCACGACCACCGCAAAGGAGTCACGAGATGATAGCCGCTCATCTACTCTCTCCCTCCAGCCTTCTGCTCGGCTGGCTGATTTATTCGACCGCCTTGCTCTGGGCGGCATGGCGAGCACCGTGGGTGGAATTGTTCAGTGATACACGCCGACAGCACCTCCTGTTCGGCGCAATGCTATCCATATTCCTGCTCTGGCTGGTACGTCGGGACTTCGACTCAGGTCTCTCTTTCCACTTTATTGGACTGACAGCCATCACCCTGCTGCTTGACTGGCCCCTCGCCATCATTGCAGCACTGGTCGCACAACTCGGCCTGACATTGACCGGCCACCAACATCTGGCGGCCTTAGGCATGAATGGCGTTCTGCTTGTTCTGCTTCCGGTACTGGTCACCATCGTCTGCGCACGCCAAGTCGAGCGCGCCCAGCCGCGCAACCTGTTCGTGTTTATTTTTTTCGCAGGATTCTTCCCAGCGGCCCTCGCAGCACTGACATGCATCCTGGCGTCGCTAGGTGTGCTGCTATTTGACGGGCGCTACCCAATGCCGCCCTGGCTAGACGACTTTGCCGGATACATCTGGCTGGTAATGTTTCCCGAGGCATTTATCAATGGCACAGCCATTACGGCGCTGGTCGTCTTCTATCCTGACTGGATGGAAAGTTTCAACCATAGCCGTTACTTGCAAGCGCCTTGGAAAGAAGAGAAGTAACAAAAAGGAAACGCGAAGCCCGAAAAGAGCCTAGTGCTCACGCGGGGGCATATCGCCCGAAAACACATCATCCTCCAGCTCGTTACCTGGAATGGCATGTGCTTCGGCAGCCCAAGCGCCGAGATCAATGAGCTTGCAGCGTTCGGAGCAAAATGGCCGATTCGGACTCTGCGCCCCCCACTCTACTGGCGCCCCACAGGTGGGGCACTCAACTGTTGCGGTCATTCCTGGCCTCCTCGCAATGTCAGATAAAAACGGTGCAAACGCTCGACCTCCACTCCAAGCCATGACAGGTCACGATCGTTCACAAGCACATCATCGGCATGCTTTAAGCGCTCTTCACGCTGAACCTGAGCGCTGAGAATGGCGCGCACCTGCTCCTCGCTGGCCTGATCACGAGCCGTCGTGCGTGCGATCTGGAGCGACTCCGGTACGTCCACGACCAATACGCGACCAACCTGACGATACTGCCCAGACTCGATAAGCAGCGGTGACACCATGATTGCATAAGAAGAATCGGCAAGCGCGAGTTGCTGAGCGACCTCGGCACGAATCAAGGGATGCAGGAGCTTTTCCAGCCACTGCCGCTCAGCCGGGTCGACAAATATCCGCTGACGCAGCTCGGCACGGTTCAGCTCACCACTCTGCAGCAGGACATCTTTGCCAAAGCGCTCAACGATCTGCAGTAGCGCTGGCCGCCCAGGCTCGACCACCCAGCGCGCCGCCTGATCGGCATCGACTACATGCACACCCAGGCTGGCGAACCGATCCGCCACAGCGGTTTTGCCGCTACCGATACCACCAGTCAATCCAAGAACCCAGGGTTTCATCCGTCAGCCACACCCCTAGCCAAGAAACAGGACGCGCAGTAGTAACCACTCAGCAAGCGAAGTGCAAGCCTGCGGCACAGGCGCCGCAGGACGGTAACACCATGAAGCTCATCATAGTTCCGCCGGCAAGAAGCTGACTCAGCCGGTCAGTAATCGATTAGAAGCGCACGAACTGCAGGTAGCTTTCGGTAATCCAGTCACCCCAAAGCAATGCAATCCAGCCGGCGATAGCAAGGTAAGGGCCGAAAGGAATTGGCGTATTGCTTTCTGCCTTCTGCATCCGCAAGAGGATGCTACCGAGCACAGCGCCACCCACCGATGACAACAGGATGGTCAACGGCAGCACCTGCCACCCTCCCCACGCCCCAAGCATCGCAAGCAGCTTGAAGTCACCGTAGCCCATGCCCTCCTTGCCGGTGACCAACTTGAACAGCCAGTAAACCGACCAGAGACTCAGGTATCCGGCTACGGCGCCCCACAGTGCACTTTCAAGCGATACGAAAAAGCCGAAGTTGTTCAGGATGAGACCAAGCCACAACAGCGGCAGCACCAACACATCGGGCAACAGCTGGTGATCGACATCGATCATGCTCATCGCCAACAAGCCCCACGTCAGCAACAACATCGCCCCGGCCTGCCAGGAGAACCCGAAATGCCAGGCGACATACCCGGACAACAGCCCGCAAGCCAGCTCCACCAGCGGATAACGACAGCTGATCGGAGCCCGGCAAGCCGAGCACTTGCCGCGCAGGGCCAACCAGCTGACTAAAGGAATGTTCTCCCAAGAGCGAATCTTATGATCACAGTGAGGACAGCGTGAGTTCGGCAACAGCAGGTTGAAGCGCTCGCCGGCCGGCTCCGGTGGGTACTCCAGATACTCACGCGCCTGCCTACGCCAATCGCGCTGCATCATGATCGGCAGGCGGTAAATCACGACGTTGAGAAAGCTGCCAAGCAGAAGGCCCAACACAAGCGCGCATAAAACAAAGGCCAGCGTGTTGCTGACCAGAAAAGTCACCACATCCATTTTTAGACGACAGCCCCAAGCTGGAAGATCGGCAAGTACATCGCGATGATCAAGCCACCCACCAGAACACCCAGAACCGCCATGATCATCGGCTCCATCAAAGCCGTCAGTCCATCGACCATGTTGTCCACTTCGTCTTCATAGAAGGTCGCGACCTTGGCAAGCATTTCATCCAGCGAACCCGACTCCTCGCCAATGGCGGTCATCTGGATCGCCATGCTCGGAAAAGTGCCGGTCGTGCGCATGGAGAAATTCAACTGCATACCGCTGGAGACATCACTCTTGACCTTCATCGTGGCATTACGGAAAACCACGTTGCCTGTCGCGCCCGCCACCGAATCCAACGCGTCCACCAACGGCACGCCTGCAGCAAAGGTAGTAGCCAAGGTACGGGCGAAACGTGCAACGGCAGATTTATAGAGGATATCCCCCACAATCGGCATCTTGAGCAGGAATCGGTCAAACGAGTTACGAAAGCGCTCGGACTTGCCGTGAGCAGTTTTGAAAGCAAAGGCAGCGCCAACCATGGCAAGCAGCACCAAATGCCACCACGCCTGTAGCGCTTCGGATATGCCAATCACAAACAAAGTGAACGCTGGAAGCTCTGCACCGAAGTTGGCAAATACATCCTGAAACTGCGGGACCACCTTGATCAGCAAAATCGCCGACACGATGATCGCAACCAGAACGACCGCGATGGGGTAATTCATCGCTTTTTTGATCTTGGCCTTCAGTGCCTCGGTTTTTTCCTTATAGGTCGCGACACGATCCAGCAGGGTTTCCAGCGAACCAGATTGCTCACCGGAATCGACCAGGTTGCAATACAGGTCATCAAAGTATTTGGGCTGCTTGCGCAGCGCGCTGGCGAAACTGTTACCTGCCGCGACATCCTGCTTCAGGTCGTCCACCAGCTTGCGCATGTTCGGGTTGTCGAAGCCCTCGCCGATGATGTCGAACGACTGGAGCAGCGGAACGCCGGCTTTCATCATGGTCGCCATCTGCCGCGTAAACAGGGCGATGTCCATCGGCTTGATCTTTTTGCCGGCGCTGAACAGCGACACCGACTTCTTGCGCACCTTCTGCGGATTGACGCCCTGCTTACGAAGCTGGGCCTTTACCAGCGCAGGGCTGACGCCGCTCAGCTCGCCTTTGATCTTTGCGCCCTGCCTGTTCGTCCCTTCCCAGGTGAACACACTGGTCTTTATCGCTTTCTGCGCCATGTTAGTCCTTGGTCACCCGATTCACTTCTTCCAGGCTGGTCACGCCCTGCATGGCTTTAACAAGAGCCGAAGTACGCAGATCGTTGAAGCCGTCTTTACGCATCTGGGTGGAAATGTCGATGGAATTGCCGTCTTCCATGATAATCCTGGCAAGGGCTGGCGTGTTTTTAACCACTTCATAAATACCGACACGGCCTTTGTAACCGCCCTTGCAATTATCACAACCAACCGGACCGTAGATTTTGAAGGTTCCAATCTTCTCCGCGGGGAAACCTTCTTCCAGCAGGGCCTCGCGAGGCAACTCCACTTCTTTTTTGCAACTGTTGCAAAGCTTGCGTGCCAGTCGCTGCGCAATGATCAGGTTGACCGAGGTCGCAATATTGAATGCGGCCACGCCCATATTGCGAAGACGGGTCAGGGTTTCAGCGGCGCTGTTGGTGTGCAGCGTCGACATCACCATATGGCCTGTCTGGGCCGCCTTGATCGCGATTTCGGCTGTTTCCAGGTCGCGAATCTCACCCACCATGATGATGTCCGGGTCCTGACGCAGAAACGCGCGTAGCGCCTGGGAGAAATCCATACCCTGCTTCGGGTTGACGTTGACCTGGTTGATACCCTCCAGATTGATCTCCACAGGGTCTTCGGCGGTCGAGATGTTCACATCCACCGTGTTGAGAATATTGAGACCGGTGTAAAGGGATACCGTCTTGCCCGATCCCGTAGGGCCGGTTACCAGAATCATACCCTGCGGCTGCTTAAGGGCATTCATGTACAGCTCTTTCTGGCTTTCTTCATAGCCCAGTGCATCGATCCCCATCTGAGCGCTGGACGGATCGAGAATACGCATCACGATTTTCTCACCCCACAGCGTGGGCAGTGTATTGACGCGAAAATCGATGGCCTTGCTCTTGGACAGCTTCATCTTGATACGGCCGTCCTGCGGTTTGCGCCGCTCGGATATGTCCAACCCAGCCATGACTTTAAGACGTGCGGAAATGCGCGGTGCCAGCTGAATAGGCGGCCTCGCAACTTCGTGAAGAATGCCGTCCGTACGGAGTCGAACGCGGAAGGTTCGTTCGTAAGGCTCGAAGTGCAGGTCAGATGAGCCTCCACGAATGGCATCTAGCAGCATCTTGTTGACGAAGCGAACTACGGGGGCATCATCCGCCGCCTCGCCGCCGTCCTCAGTTTTGCCATCATCGCTGACCGTCTCGACATCTACGCCATCTAGATCGACGTCACCTAGGTCATCTAGGCCAGTCGTGCCGCTGTCGTACAGCTTATCTATGGCATCGCCAAGCTTGTCGTCCTCGACTAGGATCGATTCGATCGACAGCCCAGTACTGAACTGTATATCGGTGATTGACTGATGATTGGCCGGGTCTGAAATAGCAATGTAAAGCTTTGTCCCGCGCTTGGAGAGCGGCAGGACGCGGTGCTGTCGCGCCAACTTCTCACTGACCAACTCTTTAGGCAGCGACTCCTTGTCAAGCGCAGCGAGGTCCAGCAAGGCCACGCCGAACTGGTCAGAAGCGAGCTCCGCTACCGCACGGCCTTTGGCCAACTTGTTCTGAACGACATAGCTCACCAACGACAGCTTGTTACGTGCTGCCTGCTGTTGCGCTTGCTGCGCCGTCTTGTCGTCGAGCAGGCCGGTCAACACCATCTGCTTGGCGAGGCCGGATAGGGCGATATTGTCCGTCATGGGCGTGGTTCTCCCGTATTAATGCCACGCCTTATATCGCAGATAACGAAGGGTGCCAAACGGCGTCGCGAGAGGTGACGATTTTTGTCAGAAGGGCGCGAATCCAGGCAGCGTGCATGGTTCACATTGCTTTGCGGAGCCGCGTAATTCGTGGCATCAAAAAGTTGGCACGCCCGCTGCATTGGGGAGAGCAGGCTCAACTGCCTGGACATTTCAAGGAGAAACACATGAAAGCTCAGATGCAAAAAGGTTTTACTCTAATCGAACTGATGATCGTTGTTGCGATTATCGGTATTTTGGCTGCGGTGGCGATCCCTGCTTATCAAGACTACATCACGCGTGGGCAGGTGACAGAGGCCGTTTCTCTGGGCGGCGGCTTGAAGTCTCCGCTGGCTGAGTACGGTGCAGACAAAAACGCATGGCCGACTAAGCTTATTGCACCGACAGCCACCCCGACAGCAGGCCAACTCAACGCAACCTTGACTGGTAAATACAGCATTGTTACCGACACGATTACTGGCGATTACCCGGCTGGCACTATCACTGTCACCATGACTACTGGAAAAGCAGATAAAAAGAAGCTGACATTTACTACAGCTGACGGCGGTAGTACTTGGGCGTGCGGGAACACCACTATCGGTACGCTCACTGGCGCCGGAACAGATATTGATGCGAAATATCTGCCAAACGCGTGCAAACCTTGATCTTAACGCGGCAAGGCGGATCAATTCGCAAGATGGATTAGCGACGCATAACCCATCATTTATCGCGAGCTTCCTGTGCCGCCATTGCAAACTAAACGCCTCGCCTTCGTGCGGGGCGTTTTGCCGTTTGCAGTTTCGTAGGATGGTATCGCCAGAGGCGCTTCCATCGTTTCCCGCAGATGGGCCACGTCTCCCACACACCGAAATCGCTCCGACCATCTCGATCGTCGGAATACGCCTTCGGCTATCCCAACCTGCGCCGGCTTGGTACCGCATCGTGGTATGGCGATACTGCGGATCGATTTTCGTAGGATGGAATCGCCGAAGGCGCTTCCGTCGTTTACCGCGGATCGGAACACATCGCCGGTAACTGATCCAGCCTACACTTCGGGTCCGTAAATGTCGGAGAGGCATGGATGCCTAACTATCGTCGCGCCCTCGCGCCAGGGGCGAGCTGGTTTTTCACTGTGAATCTGTTGGAGCGCCGCGGCAACGATCTGCTGGTGCGGCATATCGACCTGCTACGGGCTTCAGTCCGCCGCGTGCATCGGCTCCATCCATTCACCATTGATGCCTGGGTGGTGCTGCCCGAGCATATGCATTGTGTCTGGACTCTGCCGCCGGATGACGCGGCCTATCCTCTGCGCTGGCGGTTGATCAAAACTTTCTTCTCCCGCGCATTGCCTCCTGACGAATATCGGTCAGCAGTGCGCGTGCAGAGGGGCGAGCGCGGTATCTGGCAGCGCCGTTACTGGGAGCATCTCATCCGTAATGAAGACGACTTCAGACGACACGTTGACTACGTATACGTCAACCCGCTCAAGCATGGCCTGGTTCGGCGCGTAAGGGATTGGCCCTATTCGAGCTTTCATCGTGACGTTCGTGCGGGACTGTACCCCGCCGACTGGGCGGGCGACCCGAAGCTTCTGGTGCCGGGAAACGAGCGCAGCATCGCAGATCGCTTTTCGTAGGATGGAATCGCCAGAGGCGCTTCCGTCAGTTACCGCGAATCGGCTGTATCCCTCGCCCGAACACCGCAACCGGTCCCACCCACTTGAACGTCGGATTACGCCTTCGGCTAATCCAACCTACGTTGGCTGGGCACCGCGGATCACCGGTGCCTCCTGCTGACTGTGTTCAAACGAAAACGCCCTGCATAAGCAGGGCACTTCTTGTCATACGGTCGCGTTAAATAACGCCGCGCTTCCGCAACAGGTCGATGACCTGCTTGGCACTCTCTTCCACGCTCAACGACTCGGTATCGATCACCAGATCAGCATTCCCGGGCACATCGTAAGGGAAGGATTCACCGGGGATATTATCGTCCGCAGCTGCGTACAAGCCTTGCGGGTCACGCTGCTGGCACGATTGCGGCGACGCCTGCACGTAGACCGTCAGCATCCGGTCAGTACCGATCAACGCCTTGGCTTGCTCGCGGCCTTCGGCGTCTGGTGCAACAAACGCGGCCAAGGTGATCAGGCCAGCTTCATTGAACTGCCGAGCGACGTGGGCGGCGCGGCGCCAGTTCTCAGTACGGCCGGCGCGGTCTTGCGGTAGGCCTTTGTTCAGGTCGTGGCGAAGGTTTTGACCATCGAGCACGTAAACTGCGCGGCCCATGTCGAACAACTTGCGCTCCACTGAATAGGCCAAGGTGCTCTTGCCGGCACCGGAAAGGCCGGTGAACAGCACGGTAGCCGGCTGCTGGCCGAAGCGAGTTGCGCGTTCTTCGGTAGACACATGCGCCAGCGCGCCATGATGACCACCGGAACCCTGGGCAACCGGGTCGGCGATGATCATGCCGGCGCCGACGGTGCCATTGGTAAGGCGATCGATGACGATGAAGGCACCGGTGGTGCGGTTCTGCGCGTAGCCGTCCAGGGCGATCGGCGCATCCAGGCTGACCTTGACCTTACCGATCTCGTTGAGCTGCAGACTGCTCGCAGCGCCCTTCTCCAGCGTGTTCACATCCACTTTATGGGTAATGCTGGCGATGGAGCCTGGCACGTAGCTGGTGGCGCGCTTGATGTCGTACTTCTTACCCGGCAGCATCGGCTCTTCGCCCATCCACACCAGCATCGCCTCGAAGCTGTCGGCGATGCGCGGACGGCTATCGGCATGCACCAGCATGTCGCCGCGAGATACGTCGATCTCGTCTTCGAGCGTCAGGGTGACGGCCTCACCCGGGGTCGCCTGCTCCAGCTCACCATCGAAGGTGACAATGGACTTCACCCGACTGATTTTGCCGGACGGCAGCACGGCGATCTCGTCGCCCTTGCGCACGATGCCGCTCGCCAGGGTGCCGGCGAAACCGCGGAAGTTCAGGTTCGGGCGATTGACGTATTGCACCGGGAAGCGCAGGTCGTCGAAGTTGCGGTCGCCAGCGATCTCGACACTCTCGAGAATCTCCATCAGCGACTGCCCCTCATACCATGGCGCACGTTCGCTGCGATTGACCACGTTGTCGCCCTTGAGCGCCGACATAGGCACGAAGTGCAGGGACGAGGGCTTGAGCTCGATACGATCGGCGAAAGCAAGGTAGTCGGCCTTAATCTTCTCGAACACATCCTGATCGAAGTTCATCAGGTCCATCTTGTTGATGGCGACGACGATATGCTTGATGCCCAGCAATGAGGTGATGAAGCTGTGGCGCTTGGTCTGGGTCTGCACCCCGTAGCGGGCATCTACCAGGATGATCGCGAGGTCGCA
Source organism: Pseudomonas sp. E45-MNA-CIBAN-0222 (assembly GCF_040310405.1). NCBI lineage: Bacteria > Pseudomonadati > Pseudomonadota > Gammaproteobacteria > Pseudomonadales > Pseudomonadaceae > Pseudomonas > Pseudomonas sp. E45-MNA-CIBAN-0222. The sequence continues at coordinate 108,992 of NZ_JBEOPU010000007.1, read as the reverse complement.
GGTGGAAGCGCCGGTCGCCATGTTGCGCGTGTACTGCTCATGGCCAGGGGTGTCGGCAATGATGAACTTGCGCTTGGCGGTGGAGAAATAGCGGTAGGCAACGTCAATAGTGATGCCCTGCTCGCGCTCGGCCTGCAGTCCATCGACCAGCAGCGCCAGATCGACGTCTTCGCCAGTGGTACCGACCTTCTTGGAATCGCGGGTAATCGCTTCGAGATGGTCCTCGTAGATCATCTTCGAATCATGCAGCAGGCGGCCGATGAGCGTGCTTTTACCGTCATCGACGTTGCCGCAGGTCAGGAAACGCAGGAGTTCCTTGCGCTCGTGTTGCGCCAGGTACGCGAGGATGTCCTCGCTGATCAGTTCGGATTGATGACTCATGATGCGTTTCCTTAGAAGTAACCCTGGCGTTTCTTTTCTTCCATCGAACCGGTTGCGTCATGATCGATGACGCGCCCCTGACGCTCGGAAGTACGGGTCAGGAGCATCTCCTGAATAATCTCCGGCAGGCTGGTTGCGGTTGACTCCACGGCACCGGTCAGCGGGTAGCAGCCGAGGGTACGGAAGCGGACCATGCGTTTTTCGATACGCGCTTTTTCCTCGTCGGAGAGGTGCTCAAGAATGCGATCGTCATCGATCATGATCAGCGTGCCGTTTTTCTCGATGACTTCCCGCTCGGCAGCGAAGTACAGCGGCACGATCGGGATCTGCTCGAGGTAGATGTATTGCCAGATGTCTAACTCGGTCCAGTTGGAGAGCGGGAAGACACGGATCGACTCACCCTTCTTGACCTTGCCGTTGTAGAGATTCCAGAGTTCGGGACGCTGGTTCTTCGGGTCCCAGCGGTGCTTGCTGTCGCGGAAGGAGTAGACACGCTCCTTCGCGCGAGATTTTTCCTCATCGCGACGGGCACCGCCAAAGGCGGCGTCGAAGCCGTATTTGTCCAGCGCCTGCTTGAGCCCCTCGGTCTTCATGACGTCGGTGTGCTTGGCACTGCCATACGTAAAGGGGTTCATGTCCTGCGCCACACCGTCTGGATTGATGTGGGTGATCAGCTCAAGGCCCATCTCCTCGACCATCTTGGTGCGGAAGCTGTACATCTCCTGGAACTTCCAGCGCGTGTCGACATGCAGCACCGGGAACGGCAGCTTGCCAGGGAAGAAGGCCTTGCGCGCCAGGTGCAGCATTACGGCCGAATCTTTGCCGATGGAATACAGCATCACCGGGTTGCCGAACTCTGCAGCGACCTCACGAATGATATGGATGCTTTCCGCCTCCAGCTGTTTCAGATGCGTCAGTTTGTCGACCATGGCTACTCACGATTTGGCAGATGGACGGCCGGCCGGCCGTGGAATGGGCGCAACTCTAACACGACCTTCAATTCTAATCAGGCGGCGTTTTAGACCTAAAAGCTATAGATTTATATCGACTCGCCACCGCGCTGCGGGACCACTGAAATGGAGAGTGCATGCCCCACTGCGCTCATAGGGCAACCTCTACGCGGGGTTCGGGCAATCAATAAACAGGTGCTCGATGCCGAAGCGGTTGGCAAGGTATTCACCCAGCGCGCGCACCCCATAACGCTCTGTCGCGTGATGGCCGGCGGCAAAGAAGCTCAGACCGTTCTCACGTGCGATATGCGCTGTGGGTTCGGAGATCTCGCCTGTGACATAGGCATCCACCCCGGCCGCCACTGCCTGTTCGATATAGCCCTGCGCACCACCAGTACACCAGGCAACACGCTGAATTGGGCTACTGCCTTCAACCATCAGCGGCTCTCGGCCAAGCACCTCGTGTATCCGACGCATGAAATCTAGCGGGGACATAGGCTCGCACAGCGACCCCACCAAACCCACCGAGCGTGGGTTTCCCGGCTCCAGCGGCCCCTCTGCAGTTAACCCCAGCAGCTGCCCCAACCGAATATTGTTACCAACCTCTGGATGGACATCGAGCGGCAGGTGGTAGGCCAGCAGACTGATATCGTTGCTAAGCAGCGTTTTCAGACGCCGCTGCTTCATGCCGACGATGCGCGCGTCCTCGTTCTTCCAGAAGTACCCGTGGTGCACCAGCACTACATCCGCGTGCGCCTCGACCGCCGCATCCAGCAGCGCCTGGCTGGCCGTCACACCGCTGACGATTCGCGCCACCTGCTGCCGTCCCTCCACTTGCAGGCCGTTGGGGCAGTAATCGGAGATCCTGGCGGCATCCAGATAACGATCTGCTTCCTGAACCAGGGTGGTGAGCGCAACAGTCATGGGAAACCTCTTGGTCAATGCGACACGGCCCGATGAATTTCTCGGTTAACGGTCGCGACAAATCATGCACGCATGAAGCTGCATTTCAGTAAGAGCTTCGTATAATGCCGCCACCTGTGCGACACGTGTGTACGTGTCGTGGTTGGTCTGGTTCACTGCACCATGGCTCCAAATCCTTTGATATCAAGGGGTTGATGCCTAAAACAGCAGTCAATGTACCGGCTTTGCCTGGTAATCCTACGCTTCGGACGCTCTGCGTTTTGTCGAAGCGAGGCAATAAATCTGCATCAATTCGCACCCAAAATGGGTCCGCAATGGGGTGTAGAAACCAGAAAGTAGCAATCCAGCCTGGCTCGATTGTTACAAATAATGTCTAACCCATGGGGTGAATTCCGCCCTCTGGGCAGATTTCGTCCCTCACGTTGGGCATAGAGCCTTTATCACCGTCGTGAGACGTTGGGGGACGTTGAACCAAGCACGGAGCGTCAAGCTCCGAATCGCATTGCTCAGCTCTGCTTGTTCAGGGAGTACCGAGCCTGGCGTGTACCCGCCAGTTCATTAGATCGGCATGCGTTGGGGGCCAACTCCAAGGTGTGAAGCCTGATTAACAATGTCTCGCTCGCAAGAGGGTGTTATCCGGTGACGGAGAACGCTTCGCGTCCGAATTGCACGGACGTGTCGAGGCTAATGACCCAACCCGCATGGCTAACACATGTGAATCGTCGCCAGAACCTCCGTAAGCATTGACGGGCCTACGGCAATTATCGGCCCCAGCCAAACGGCAACGCAGTCGGTCATCACAGTAGGTGAGTGTGATGCGGTACCACGACGACTGCCGGGGGAAAGACGAAGCCTAAACGGGGAATTGATGCGACTCGGGGAACGTGGCAATCCCGACCACTCGCCTGGCCAGCAACATCGGTCAGGCAGGCAAACCGCAAGGGGCGCTGATGGGTGTGGGGAATGGGAGGATGCAAAAAGCGAAGGGCTACCTGTAATGGGTGGCATACCGGTTGAGACATTACCGGCAGGGGCAACCCTGGCTGACGTGCATCTGGTTTACGAGCGCAAGAAGAGCCGCTGATTCCAGCGATAACAAACGACCCTATGGGCGACTACTGCCCATAGGGGAGTAGTCCGTCCTGAATGTCGTGCATTTCAGGAGGACTGTATGAAAACGCAACCAGCAGCACCGGTCGCGTCTGCGTCCTTCGACGGGATGAAGAACTGGCACGATCTCGATTGGGCCAGAATTCAACAAACCGTTCGGAAAACGCAGCTAAAGATTGCGCAGGCAACTCGGGAAGGCGACTGGCGCAGGGTTAAACGCCTGCAACGACTGCTGACCCACTCGTTCTATGGTCGCTGTCTGGCCGTAAGACGAGTCACGGAGAACCGGGGTCGTAAGACGCCGGGTGTCGATGGAGAAACCTGGGGAACGCCTCAGGCCAAGCTCCATGCCGTGGGACGTCTGTCGAAACAACGAGGCTATCGGCCCAGACCGCTGTGGCGGGTATGGATACCGAAGCCCGGTAAACAGGAGAAACGCCCGCTGGGTATCCCGACGATGTTGGATCGGGCCATGCAGGCGCTGTATCTCCAAGCGTTGGAGCCTGTCGTGGAAAGCACCAGCGATCCGAAGTCCTATGGATTTCGCCCGGATCGTTCGACTGCTGACGCAATGGTTGAGCTTTTCCACCTGCTGTCGCCGCAAACGGCGCCGGTCTGGATTCTGGAAGGTGATATCAAAGGGTTCTTCGACAACATTAACCACGAGTGGCTGTGCCGGAATGTCCCGATGGATAGGAAGGTGCTGCGCAAATGGTTGAAGGCCGGGGTTATCGACCGGCGACAACTCATGGCTACGGAGGCCGGGACGCCGCAGGGAGGAATTATCTCGCCCTGTCTGGCAAACGCCACCCTGAATGGTCTGGAGACTCAGCTGAAGCGCCATCTGGCGCAGAAGCTGGGTGCCATGAAGGCCAGGAAGATCAAAGTGCAGTGTGTGCGCTATGCGGATGACTTCGTCGTGACAGCAGCCTCGAAAGAGCTGTTGGAAGAGGAGGTCAAACCCTGGGTAGAGCAATTCCTGTCGGTACGAGGGGTTGCGCTGTCACGGGAGAAAACGCAGATCACGCATATCCATCAAGGCTTCGATTTTCTGGGGTGGAATTTCAGGAAGTACGTGCCGAAATCGCCGTATAGGAACGCCAAGCTGTTGATCAAACCCTCGAAGAAGAACGTCTCGGCGTTCTATCGGAAAGTGCGCGAGATCATCAAAGGCAGCGGGGCTCTGACGCAGGACGCGTTGATCGGCCAGCTGAACCCGGTACTGAGAGGGTGGGCGCAATACCACTCCCCGGTCGTGGCAAAACAGACCTTCAGCAAGCTTGATCACTTGGTGTTCTGGCGACTCTGGAGGTGGGCGAAGCGTAGGCATCCGAAGAAGTCGGCTGACTGGATCAGGAATAAATACTTCCGATCCATAGGCAGGCAGAACTGGGTGTTTGCGTATCCCTACAAGAATGGCAAGGGAGAAAGGCAGTTCCGACGGCTGTACGGGCTGGCGGAAACCGCAATCGTGCGTCACAAGCGTCTACCGGGTGAGTATCAGCCCTACGACGCGATGCAGGAGCTGAAGTGGGAAGCGCTGAGGGTCAAACGGATGCAGCACTCGCTGCGTTATCGGGGGCAGATACTCAGCATCTTCCGCAGGCAGAAGGGGCTTTGTGCCCTGTGCGGACATGCGATCAACAAGGAAACCGGCTGGCACGACCATCACGTCATCAGGCGTGTGGACGGCGGGCCGGATACTCTGAGGAATCGTATGCTGCTTCATCCCAACTGCCATGCGCTGGTGCACAGCCAGCGTGAAAAGGTAGCTCTGCGATATGGAGGGTAATGTTAATATCGCCACCATAGTTGCCGGCCAGCCATAGGCTGGCTTTTCGTAAACTTGAGCCGTATGCGGTGAAAGCCGCACGTACGGTTCTTAGGGGGGGACGGGCCAGTAATGGCCTGTCCCTACCCGACTAAGGGGCGCTCTTTGCGCCCGCAACTTTGTCCGGATTTCCGCGCGATGTTCAATGCCCTGCGTTTCCTCGGCTGGCCGTTGCTGGTCGGCACACTTGTCGCAATGCTGATCATCCAGCGTTACCCACACCTGGTGGGCATCAAGGAACACGACATCGGCCTGCAACAGGCGCCACTGGTGGCAGCCGTGCCGCAGCAGGGCCCTTATTCCTACGCCGATGCAGTAGCTGGAGCCGCGCCCGCAGTCGCCAACCTCTATACCACCAAGGTTATCGAGAAGAGCGAGCAGCAAGCGCTCCTATCCAAAGATCCATTATTCCAGCGCTTTTTCAGCGACAACCTGCCCAGGCAAAGGCGGATGGAATCGAGCCTCGGCTCGGCTGTGATCATGAGCTCCGAAGGCTACTTGCTGACCAACAACCATGTGACTGCCAACGCCGAGCAGATCGTCGTGGCGCTCAAGGACGGGCGGGAGACGCTGGCACGCGTGATCGGCAGCGACCCGGAAACCGACCTCGCTGTGCTGAAGATCGATCTGGCCGATCTTCCTGTCATCACCGTCGGCCATTCCGATCGCATTCGCGTTGGTGACGTCACGCTGGCCATTGGCAACCCGTTCGGGGTCGGCCAGACGGTAACCATGGGCATCATCAGCGCGACGGGCCGCAATCAGCTGGGCCTGAACACTTATGAGGACTTCATCCAGACCGATGCCGCCATCAATCGCGGCAACTCGGGCGGGGCCCTGGTGGATGCAGGCGGCAACTTGATCGGCATTAACACTGCAATCATTTCCGAGTCTGGCGGTTCCCAAGGTATTGGTTTCGCGATTCCGGTGAAGCTTGCACTTGAGGTGATGAAATCGATCATCGAGCACGGCCAGGTGATCCGCGGCTGGCTGGGTGTGGAGGTACAGTCGCTGACCCAGGAGCTGGCCGAGTCCTTTGGTCAGGAGGGCCGTCCAGGCATCGTCGTGGCCGGCGTATACCGCGATGGCCCCGCAGCCCGCGCAGGACTCCAGCCTGGAGATCTGATTCTGAGCATTGACCGAGTGCAATCAGCCGATGGGCGCAGCTCGATGAATCAGGTGGCCCGCGCCCGCCCGGGCGAGAAAATCGACATCGACATCCTGCGCAACGGCAAACCGCTGACCCTAACCGCCGAAGTAGGTATGCGGCCGCCGGTAAACGCCGCACCGAAATAGCGAGCTCATCGCGCTGACGACCGACGCGCAACCGAGGCGCGTCTTCGCCGAGAAAACAACAGCAGGAAGCACAGCCGGCGCTAGCCGAGTGCGGCCAACAGCGCCTGATTCTGCTCCGGCGTGCCGATGGTGATGCGCAGAAATTGCTCGATCCGCGGCTGCTTGAAGTGCCGCACGATTACGCCCTGCTCGCGCAGACTGGCAGCGATGGTTGCCGCATCGCGCTGCGGGTGGCGCGTGAAAATGAAGTTCGCCGCCGACGGCAGCACCTCAAAACCCAGGCCCTGCATGGCGTTCACCACTGCTTCACGACTTTCGATGACCTGCTGACAGGTCTGCTGGAAATACGCGCGATCCTCGAACGCTGCAGCGGCACCCGCAATGGCAACGCGATCCAGCGGGTACGAGTTGAAGCTGTTCTTGATTCGCTCCAAGGCCTCAATCAGGTCTGGGTGACCAACCGCGAGCCCTACGCGAAGCCCGGCCAACGAGCGCGACTTAGACAGCGTCTGCGTCACCAGCAAATTCGGATAACGATCGATCAGAGCAATGGCTGACTCGCCACCAAAATCTACATAGGCCTCATCGACCAGCACGACGGATTCAGTATTCGCCTTAAGCAACTGTTCGATCGCCTCAAGCGCAAGCAGGCACCCGGTCGGCGCATTTGGATTGGGGAAGATAATGCCGGCATTCGGACGGTTGTAGTCCGCCACCTCGATCTGGAACTGCGGGTTCAGTGCGACTGCTTCGTATTCGATGCCGTAAAGCCCGCAGTAGACCGGGTAAAAGCTGTAGCTCACATCCGGAAAGAGAAGCGGGCCATCGTGCTGAAACAAGCCATGGAAAGCGTGGGCGAGGACTTCATCCGAGCCGTTACCGACAAACACCTGATTCGGCTGCACCGCATAATACTCAGCCACAGCCTGCTTAAGGCGCTCGCCGTTGGGATCCGGATACAGCCGCAGGTTGTCGTTGAGCTCCGCCTGCATCGCGGCAATTGCGCGCGGGGAAGGACCATAAGGGTTCTCGTTGGTATTGAGCTTGACCAGCTTGCTCAGCTTCGGCTGCTCACCCGGCACGTAGGGCACCAGGTCCTTGACGAAAGGGCTCCAGAATTTGCTCATCTGCCCTTCTCTCCTTGAATGTGATCGGTTTGCCGTAGACGGAAATATCGACGCTTCCGCCATTCGAATAGGCTTAAGTGGTCAACGACGCTGCCCACTCAAAGTCCCAGACGTTAGTTCTTGATGCGGTACTCGGCGCTGCGGGCATGAGCCGTGAGCGACTCGCCGCGCGCAAGGACCGACGCCACCTTGCCCAACGTAGAGGCACCCTCGGCCGAGCAATTGATGATCGACGAACGCTTCTGGAAGTCATACACGCCCAGCGGCGAGGAAAAGCGTGCTGTTCCGGAGGTCGGCAACACGTGGTTGGGCCCAGCGCAGTAATCACCCAGCGCCTCGGCGGTGTAGCGCCCCATGAAGATGGCGCCCGCATGACGAATCTGCGGCAGCCACTGCTCCGGCTCAGCGACGGACAACTCCAAGTGCTCCGGCGCGATGCGATTGGCCACGTCGATGGCCTGCTGCATGTCAGCCACCTGAATCAGCGCACCGCGACCTTCGATGGAAATGCGGGCAATATCGGCACGCTCCAAGGTCGGCAGCAGGCGGGTAATGCTTTCGGCAACTCGATCAAGAAATTCGGCGTCAGGGCTGACCAGGATCGACTGGGCATCCTCGTCATGCTCGGCCTGGGAGAACAAGTCCATGGCGATCCAGTCAGGATCGGTCTGGCCGTCACAGACCACCAGGATCTCCGACGGCCCGGCAATCATGTCGATACCGACCTTGCCGAATACGTGACGCTTGGCAGTAGCAACATAGATGTTGCCCGGGCCGACGATCTTGTCCACCGGCGGCACGCTCTCGGTACCGTAGGCCAGCGCCGCGACCGCCTGTGCACCACCGATGGTAAACACCCGATCGACACCGGCTATACAGGCTGCGGCCAGCACCAACTCATTGAGTTCGCCGCGCGGAGTGGGCACCACCATGACCACCTCCGGCACACCAGCAACCTTGGCAGGGATGGCGTTCATAAGCACCGACGACGGATAGGATGCCTTGCCGCCCGGCACATAGAGACCGGCGCGGTCCAGCGGGGTGACTTTCTGCCCCAGCACCGTGCCATCGGCCTCGGTATAGGTCCAGGAGTCCTGTTTCTGCCGCTCGTGATAGCTGCGCACCCGCTCGGCAGCAACTTCGAGGGCCTCGCGCTGCTCAGGGGTGATGCGCTCGAGGGCCTGCTCCAGCCGTGCGCGCGGCAGGATCAGATCAGCCATGGAGGCGACCTGTAGTCCATCGAAGCGCTGGGTTAGCTCGACCAGCGCAGCATCGCCGCGCTCGCGCACAGCCTTGATGATCTCCAGCACTCGCTCGTTTACGCCATCGTCGGAAACGCTTTCCCAGCTCAACAGATGATCCAGATGACGTGCGAAATCGGCATCGGCAGCGTTGAGTCGGCGAATGGCGGAGGGAGCGGTCATAGCGGGCCTCATGGTTGGCTAGGCATCGGAAGCGGCCTGCTTCATTGCAACGGCACGAAGCGCAGGCCGGGCTCTCAGGCGCCGCTAGAATATCAAGCCCACCGTGCGGGCACCTGAGAATTTCAGCTATGGCACGGATAGACAGGCGCGGTGGCGACCGCGAGATTCATCAATGCTGATGCTGTTGGACGGCCGCGTGCAGAGTATCAATCAGCGCCTGGATACGCCCATGCTGCATTTTCATGGAAGCCTTATTCACTACCAGGCGGGAACTGATGTGAGCGATCAGCTCCTGGGGCTCCAGACCGTTGGCCCGCAGCGTATTGCCGGTGTCGACCACGTCGATGATCTTGTCTGCCAGCCCCACCAGCGGAGCGAGTTCCATGGAGCCGTACAGCTTGATGATATCGACCTGACGCCCCTGCTCGGCGTAGTAACGTTTGGCGACGTTGACGAACTTGGTGGCGACGCGCAAGCGGCCTTTAGGCTCCGGCGCGCCGACCTTGCCAGCAGTCATCAGCTTGCAATTGGCGATGCGCAAATCGAGCGGCTCGTACAACCCCTGACCGCCGTACTCCATCAGCACGTCCTTGCCGGCAACGCCGAGATCGGCTGCGCCATGCTCAACATAGGTGGGAACGTCGGTGGCACGGACGATCAGCAGACGCACATCGTCCTGGGTGGTCGGAATGATCAGCTTGCGGCTCTTGTCCGGGTTCTCGGTGGGCACGATGCCGGCCGCGGCGAGCAGCGGCAGGGTATCGTCGAGAATGCGGCCTTTGGACAGGGCGATGGTGAGCATGGAACACATTTCCTTTGGGAACTGGGAAGGACCCTCGGCAAAAACGAGGGCCCGCTAGCCATCCGTCTTGCGAAACCTAGCCTGGAACGCGGCGAATCTTCGCCCCCAGCAGCTGCAGTTTCTCCTCAATGCACTCGTAGCCACGATCAATGTGGTAGATGCGGTCGATCAGCGTATCGCCCTCGGCGACCAGGCCGGCAATTACCAGGCTCGCCGAAGCGCGCAGGTCGGTCGCCATGACCGGTGCACCTTTGAGACGCTCAACGCCGGTGACGACGGCCGTATTGCCTTCGACCAGAATCTGCGAACCCATGCGATTCATTTCGTAGACGTGCATGAAACGATTTTCGAAGACCGTTTCGATTACCGTACCGGTGCCTTCGGCAATCGCGTTCAAGGCGATGAACTGCGCCTGCATATCGGTAGGGAACGCCGGGTACGGTGCCGTCCGTACGTTAACGGCCTTGGGCCGCTTACCCTTCATGTCCAGCTCGATCCAGTCGCTGCCAGTATCGATATGCGCACCCGCTTCGACCAGCTTGTGCAGCACGGCCTCGAGCAGCGTTGCATCGGTATCCTTCAGGCGGACACGGCCGCCAGTGGCGGCAGCCGCCACTAGATAAGTGCCGGTTTCGATACGGTCGGGCATAACGCTATAGCGTCCGCCGCCAAGGCGCTTGACGCCATCGATGGTGATGGTATCGGTGCCGGCACCGGAAACCTTGGCGCCCATCGAGTTGAGGAAGTTGGCCAGATCGACCACCTCAGGCTCGCGTGCGGCGTTTTCCAGCACGCTACGACCGTTGGCCAGGGCAGCGGCCATCATGATGTTCTCGGTACCAGTCACACTGACCGTATCAAAGAAGAAGTGCGCGCCGCGCAAACCACCGGCCGGCGCCTTGGCCTTGATGTAGCCGCCCTCGACATCGATGTGTGCACCCATCGCCTCAAGACCACGGATGTGCAGATCGACTGGCCGCGAGCCAATCGCACAACCGCCTGGCAGGGCAACTTCAGCCTCACCGAAGCGCGCGACCATCGGACCGAGCACCAGAATCGATGCGCGCATGGTTTTCACCAGCTCATAGGGCGCAACCAATGTCTTGATACTGCTGGCGTCCACTTCGACGCTGAGTTTCTCGTCGATGACCGGCTGCACGCCCATACGGCCGAAGAGCTCGATCATCGTGGTGATGTCATGCAGATGTGGCAGGTTGCACACCGTGACTGGGGTGTCGGCCAGCAATGTGGCGGCCAGAATCGGCAAAGCAGAGTTCTTCGCACCGGAGATGCGGATTTCGCCGTCGAGGCGAATGCCGCCGGTAATGATCAGTTTGTCCATGGATATTCCCGTAAGCCGCAGGCTGAAAGCACTGTCGAAGGAGGCCGCGCAGTCAGCGAGACGCGCTCTGCCTGAAATGGTTGGTAGCGCTGGCCGGCGGCGATCAGGCGCGCCCAGCCCAGTCGGCACGACTGAAGAACTTCATGGTGACGGCATGAATGCTGCCATCGGCGATCCAGGGATTGAGGTGGGCGTATATCTGCTGCTGACGCTTTACCGGGCTGAGCCCGGCCAGCTCATCGCTGATTACGTTGAGCTGGAAGTTGCAGCCTTCACCTTCCACTTCTACCTGGGCTTCTGGAATCTTCTGTTCCAGGAAACTCTTCACTTCTTGGGCCTGCATGTTCAACCTCGATCGGCGCAGGACGCGCACGGGCCGGTCATCATACAAAAAAGGCCGGAGGCTGCGAACCCCGAACCTCGTCGATCCGACACAGGCGTCTCAATCAAGCGTCTCGGCGCCTTGGTCTCGGCTGCGCTGGCGAGACCGGCCGCTATCGCTCTGCACTGCAGGGAATCGTGAGGAGGCAAAGCGCACCACAAGAATGGCCAACGCCAACAGCAGGATTGCACCGGAGATATAGACCACACCCATATCAGGACGGTGGTGGTGAGAAACGTCGGAGATCAGCAGACGCGTCAGCGCGGTAATCGCTACGTAGATGAGGAAGCGAACCGGCATGTGGTTGGTCTTGAAGTAAATCCCGACCATTGCACCCAGCTCTAGGTAGATGAACAGCAGCAGGATGTCATCGACCGTGATATGCCCCTTCTCGACCATGCCGAGAAAGGCCATGACCGCGGCCCAGGCCGTGACCGCGCCGATCGCAAACAGCGCCAGGTAGTGGAAGCTCTCCACCAGCAGGTTGCCCAGCGATTCGGCCAGTTCGTGCACGCTATCGCGCAGCTCTTCCGCCCAGCGCAGTTTCATACAGCCGTCCTTTAAGCGTGAATTGCTTCCAGCGGAAGGATATCCAGCAAGCCGGACACCTTGGCAATCTTTTCCATCTCTTCAGGTAACGCGCTGACGCGCAAATCGACACCAGCAGCCTTGGCGTCACGCATAAACGCCAGCAGCAATGAGAGACCAACGCTACTGGAGCGCTCGACCGACGAGCAATTCAGCGTCAACGGCGTACGACTGGCGGCTATCAACGCCCGCCCAGCCTCTCGCAGAGCAGGGCCGGTCTGGTAGTCCAGCACACCGATCAGGCGTAACTCGCCTTCGGCAACGCGCTCGATTCGCGCCTCACTCATCGCCGACAGCCTGCTGTCCAGCCTCGGTGTCCTTGGCGCGCGCCACCACTTCAGCCCAACCATCGATGGTCTTGTCCAGATCACCGCCGTTGCGCTGCATGGAGTCGGCAAACTGATCGCGGAACAGCTTGCCGATGTTGATGCCATTGATGATCACGTTGCGCACGCGCCACTCGCCATCCTTGACCATGGTGTAGGACACCGGATAAGTCTCACCCTGCCGCCCGACCACTTCCATTCCAACGCTGGTGCGTTTGTCATCCTGCTTGCCGCTTGGTGCCAACACACGAATCTGTTGGTTGTTGTACTCCAGCAGCGCGTTGCCATAGAACTGCATCAGGCTACGCTTGAAGTTTTCCTGGAAGCGCGCGATCTGCTCAGGTGAAGCATTACGCGAGTATTTCACCGTCATAATGCTGCGCGAGATGCCTTCGGCATCGACCACCGGCCCAAGAATCTCGTTTAACGAGTCATAGAAAGCCGCAGGATCATTACGGTACTGCTCCTTATTGTCCTTCAGGTCCGCCAGCAGCTCATCGGTGGTTTTCTGAATGACCTGATGGGCGGTCAGCGCAGCGTGGGAGAACATGGGCAGTACAGCCAGCAGAATCAGCAGGCCACGACGCAAGGCAGTCATCATGAGCATCTCCTTTAATCTTTATTAACCGAGTTGAGCAAGAATTTGCCGATCAGGTCCTCAAGCACCAGCGAGGACTGGGTGTCCTGAATGGTGTCACCATCCGCCAACAATTCATCCTCACCGCCGACACTGATACCGATGTACTTCTCGCCAAGCAGCCCGGCAGTGAGAATCGAGGCGGTCGAATCGGCCGGCAGGATTTTCACGCCCTGTTGGATTTCCAGCGTCACTCGTCCGGTATAGCTGTCGCGATCCAGATCGATCGCTGTGACCTTGCCGATCGTAACGCCGGCCATGGTCACCTTGGATCGGACAGTCAAACCGGCAATATTGTCGAAATAGGCATACAGCTTATACGTGTCGGCATTGCCGACGGTCAGTCCGCTGACGCGCAGCGACAGCAGCAACAAGGCCAGCAGGCCGGCAAGCAGGAACAGGCCGACGCCTATTTCCAGTGTGCGAATACGCATCAGAAATCTCCAAACATCAACGCGGTCAAAATGAAATCGAGGCCGAGCACCGCCAGCGAGGCGTACACGACGGTCCGGGTGGTGGCACGACTGATACCCTCGGAGGTCGGCTCGCAGTCATAGCCTTGAAATACTGCAATCCACGTAACCACCAACGCGAACACCACGCTTTTGATCACGCCGTTGAGCACATCCGAACTGAAGTCGACACTGTTTTGCATGTTGGCCCAGAACGAGCCTTCATAGACCCCCAGCCACTGCACCGCGACCATCGCCCCGCCCCAGATCCCAACGACGTTGAAAATCAGGGTCAGCAGCGGCAGCGAAATGAAACCGGCCCACAGGCGCGGCGCGATGATGTACTTGAGCGGGTCGACACCAATCATCTCCAGGCTCGAGAGCTGTTCGGTGGATTTCATGTTGCCGATCTCGGCCGCCAGCGCCGAGCCGGCACGCCCAGCAAATAGCAGCGCAGTGACCACCGGCCCGAGCTCGCGCAACAAGGTCAGAGCGACCATCTGCCCAACCGCCTGCTCCGAACCGTAGCTGCTAAGTATGCTGTAGCCCTGCAGCGCAAGCACCATGCCGATGAAGATGCCAGAGACCACGACAATCGCCAGCGACAGCACGCCAACCGAATACAGCTGCTTGACCAGCAGCGAAAAGCCGTTATGCAGCGCGCTGCGACCAAACAGAACATGCACGAGGAAGATGGTCGAGCGCCCCAGGGCCGCCAACACATCCAGACCGGCGCGACCCAACAGGGCGATCCGATCCAACAAGGAACGCTTACGCATCGGTGCCTCTCAGCAGATCGTCGGCATAGGCCGGCGCAGGAAAGTGGAAGGGTACCGGCCCATCGGCCTCGCCTTTCATGAATTGCCGAATGCGCGGATTGTCCGACTTCATCAACTCGGCCGGCGTACCCTGCCCGAGTACCTGGGCGTCGCCTACCACATAGATGTAGTCGGCAATGGACGCGGTTTCGGCGAGATCGTGAGATACCACGATGCTGGTGATGCCAAGCGCGTCATTGAGCAACCGAATCAGGCGCACCAGAACGCCCATCGCAATCGGATCCTGTCCGGCAAACGGCTCGTCATACATAAGGATTTGCGGATCCAGAGCAATAGCCCGCGCCAGCGCGACACGCCGCTTCATGCCTCCGGAAAGCTCATCGGGCATAAGCTCGATGGCACCACGCAGACCCACCGCCTGCAACTTCATCAGCACGATGTCGCGAATCATCTCGTCTGACAGCTTGGTGTGCACACGTAGCGGAAACGCGACGTTCTCGAACACGTCGAGGTCGGTAAACAGCGCGCCACTCTGAAACAACACGCCCATCTGTTTGCGCATATCGAACAGCTCGCTACGCGAGAGGCTCGGCAAATTGTTCCCGGCCACCCAGACTTCTCCCTGGGCAGGCATCAGTTGAGCGGCGATAAGCCGCAGCAGAGTCGTCTTGCCACACCCGGACGGCCCCATGATGGCCGTTACCTTCCCTCGCGGGATGGTGATGTCGACATTCTCGAAAATACTGCGCTCACCGCGCTTGAAGGTCACTCCCTTCAGCTCGACGGCGTAGTCGTTGCAGGCGCTCATCTGATCTCCTTGCATGCAGTCTGCGTAACAGACGGCTCCCGATGCCGCCGGGATACTTTCTGCCATGACCGTTTTCGGCGGCGCACTATAGCACTGCCCCCCAAGCCGCCCAACTGATGAGCGTTTCAGCAGATGACTAGCCATGTACCGTTCAGCCGAGGTTCAGCCAGCACTGTTGAAAAGCGAATGGACGGCAGCAGACGTTGCGCGGACATTTTCCATGAGCGCGTAGCGGATTCTCGCTATAATCGCCGCCTTTTAATCGGACGACCTCGCCAGTTATGAGCCAGAGCAGCCAGTTGATCGAAACCGCGCAGCGCACCATCCGCCTTGAAGTCGAGGCCGTTGAGCAGTTGAACGCACGTATCGATTCCTCCTTTGTGAAGGCCTGCGAACTCATTCTCAGCTGCAAGGGCCGTGTCGTCGTGGTTGGCATGGGCAAGTCAGGCCACGTCGGGCGCAAGATTGCCGCAACCCTAGCCAGCACCGGAACCGCGGCTTTCTTCGTGCACCCGGCAGAAGCCAGCCACGGCGACATGGGCATGATCACCCAAGATGACGTGGTGTTGGCCCTGTCCAATTCAGGCTCAACCAGCGAAATTGTCACCCTGTTACCGCTGATCAAGCGACTGGGCATCACCCTGGTCAGCATGACCGGAAATCCAGCCTCGGTACTGGCCAAGGCGGCAGCGGTCAATCTGGACGCCAGCGTGGCGATCGAAGCCTGCCCACTGAATCTCGCGCCTACCTCCTCCACCACGGTAAGCCTTGTGCTGGGCGATGCATTGGCCATCGCGCTGCTTGAGGCGCGCGGATTCACCGCCGAGGACTTCGCCTTTTCTCATCCCGGCGGCGCGCTGGGCCGTCGTCTGCTCCTCAAGGTCGAACATGTCATGCACACCGGCGAGCGTCTGCCGAAAATCGCCCGAGGCACCTCGCTACGTGACGCGCTGCTGGAGATGACCGAAAAAGGATTGGGCATGACCGTCATTGTCGAAGCCGACGGGAGGCTGGCCGGAATCTTCACTGATGGCGACCTTCGCCGAGCGCTCGACAAGGGTGTCGACGTACGCCAAACCAGCATCGACGAGGTGATGACCGTACACGGCAAGACCGCCAACTCCGAAATGCTTGCCGCCGAAGCGCTGAAGATCATGGAAGACCACAAGATCAGTTCGCTGGTGGTGATCGACGATCAACAGATGCCGGTTGGAGCACTGAACATGCACGATTTGCTTCGCGCAGGAGTCATGTGATGCACGAACAGCTACTACAACGGGCCCGGGACATCCGTCTGGCCATTTTCGATGTTGACGGCGTGCTCACCGACGGTCGCCTGTACTTTCTGACCGACGGCAGCGAGTTCAAGACGTTCAATACGCTGGACGGCCACGGCATAAAGATGCTGATCAACTCAGGCGTAAGCACCGCCATTATCAGCGGACGCAAAACCCCAGTGGTGGAGCGTCGGGCGCAGAATCTGGGCATACAGCATCTATATCAAGGCCGCGAAGACAAGCTGGTAGTGCTCGACGAGCTGCTGGCCGAGCTCGGGCTAAGCTACTCTGAAGTGGCTTATCTTGGTGACGACCTTCCCGACCTGCCTGTGATTCGCCGCGTCGGCCTTGGCATGGCGGTCGCCAGCGCCGACGGCTTCGTGCGCGAACACGCCCACGGTGTGACACAGGCACGCGGTGGCGAGGGTGCGGCGCGCGAGTTCTGCGAGTTGATCATGCGCGCCCAGGGCACCCTGGCTGCAGCGCAAAACGCTTACCTGTAGAGGTCTGGATGCTTCGCAAACTGCGCTTCGCCGCCCTGCTGACCTTGGTCGCCGCCTTATTGGTCGCAGTTGGCTACTGGAATATCCGCCCGGAAAGCTTCATGCAGCAGCCTCCCGTTGCCAGCAGTGATACGCCGGATGTCGATTTCTACGTAATCAACTCGCGCACGGTGCAATACCAACCCGACGGCAAGCTCAACTACGAGCTGAAAGCGGACAAACTCGAACACATCAAGGCCAGCGACATCAGCCTGCTGACCAAGCCGGATCTGCTGTCCTATCGCGGCACCGAGCTGCCCTGGCATGTGCGCAGCGAACGCGGTGAAGTGTCGGCGGAGGGCGACGAAGTCTTGCTGATCGATAAGGTCAGAGTCGAGCGCACCGACGCCAAAGGCCGCCCGACGATCCTTACCACCAGCCGCCTGACGGTGTGGCCGGAGAAGGATTATGCCGAGACAAAGCAAGCCGTTAGAATCGAGGCCGCCAATGGCGTGACCACGGCAACCGGCATGAAAGCGTACATGGATGACGGCAGGATGCTCCTGCTGTCCAACGTAAGAGGCCAGCATGAGCTGCGTTAAGACTCTCCCCCTCCTGCTCGGTTTGAGCGCATTCTGGCTTGGCGCCAGCGCCTGGGCGCTTCCCGAGGATCGTGAACAGCCAATCCGCGTACAGGCCGATTCCGCCGAACTGGACGACCGACAAGGCGTAGCGGTTTACCGCGGTGACGTAGTCATCACCCAGGGCACGATGAAGATCACCGGCGATACGGTGACCATCACTCAGAACAGCAGCGGTGACGTCGAGGTTTTCACCTCTATCGGCAAGCCTGCCTATTACGAACAGAAGCCTGCGGTGGACAAGGAAATCGTCAAAGCCTACGGCCTGACCATCCAGTATTTCGCCGCCAACGAGCGCATCGTACTCATCGATCAGGCCAAGGTCGTTCAGGAAGGCAACACCTTCGAAGGTGAGAAGATCGTCTACGACACCCGTCGGCAAATCGTGAACGCCGGCCGCGCCACCAATGCCGACGTGACCACACCACGTCCACGCGTGGATATGGTCATCCAGCCGCGCAAGAAGGAAGCGGCTGCGGAGCAATCCGAATAATGGCAGTTCTAAAAGCTCAGCATTTGGCCAAGAGCTACAAGAGTCGCCAGGTCGTCCGGGACGTCAGTCTTTCCATCGAAAGTGGGCAGATCGTCGGCCTTCTCGGCCCTAATGGTGCCGGCAAGACCACCTGCTTCTACATGATCGCCGGCCTGGTCAACGCCGACCAAGGCCGGGTTCTGATCGATCAGAACGACGTTACCCATTTGCCAATGCACGGCCGTGCACGGGCCGGGATCGGTTATTTACCGCAGGAAGCGTCCATTTTCCGCAAGCTCTCGGTCGCCGACAACATCATGGCGATTCTCGAGACCCGCAAGGATCTGGACCGTAGCGGCCGCCAGCAGGCGCTGGAAGGCCTGCTGCAGGAGTTCCACATCAACCATATCCGCAACAGCCTCGGCATGAGCCTGTCCGGCGGCGAGCGTCGCCGCGTGGAGATCGCCCGTGCGCTGGCTACTGCGCCCAAATTCATCCTCCTCGACGAACCCTTCGCTGGCGTCGATCCGATATCGGTGGGCGACATCAAACAGATCATCCACCACCTCAAGGCCAAGGGCATCGGCGTACTGATCACCGACCACAATGTCCGTGAAACCCTGGACATCTGCGAAACCGCCTACATCGTCAACGATGGCCAGCTGATCGCCGAGGGCGACGCCCAAACAATCCTGAGCAACCAACTGGTCAAGGAAGTCTATCTGGGCCACGAATTCCGTCTGTAGAGCCGTTTTTTTTGCGCAGCTCGGCAAATCGGCCCTAGGCAAAGGCTTCCTCGGCAGGCATATAATTTGCTTTCTGTTGGCGCCTGGCGCGCCACATGTCGGAACGGGCGCGGTTGCGCCGGCATAAAAGGTTTGAAGTCCTCTGCCATGAAACCATCGCTAGCCCTGAAGATGGGCCAGCAGCTGACGATGACACCGCAGCTGCAACAGGCCATACGGCTCCTCCAGTTATCCACCCTCGATCTGCAACAGGAGATCCAGGAGGCACTGGATTCCAATCCCATGCTCGAGCGGGAAGAAGACGGTGACGACTTCGACAACGCCGACCCCATGGCCGAAGCTGCCGAACGGCCGGGCGAATCCGGCGCTGAGAAAAGCAGCAGCCAGGAAAGCACCTACGAGGAACCCTCCCACAGCGCCGAGAGCCTTGAAGACGGCGACTGGGGCGAGCGCATTCCCAGCGAGCTGCCGGTAGACACTGCCTGGGAAGATATCTATCAGACCAGCGCCAGCAGCCTACCCAGCAACGATGACGACGAGTGGGACTTCACCAGCCGCACGTCGACTGGCATCAGCCTGCAAAGCCACCTGCTGTGGCAGCTCAACCTCGCGCCAATGAGCGATACCGACCGCCTCATCGCCACCACGTTGATCGATTGCATCAACGATCAGGGTTATCTCGACGAGTCGCTGCAGGAAATCGTCGACTCGTTCGACCCCGAGCTTGAAATCGAACTCGATGAAGTCGAAGTCGTGCTGCGGCGCATTCAGCAGTTCGAACCAGCCGGCATCGGCGCGCGCGACCTGCGCGAGTGCCTGCTGCTGCAGCTACGCCAGCTCCCCGAGCGAACCGCCTGGTTGAATGAAGCGCAACGGCTGGTCAGTGATCATCTGGACATACTCGGCAGCCGTGACTACGGCCTGCTGATGCGCCGAATGAAGATCAAGGAAGACGAGCTGCGCCAGGTCATCGAGCTGATTCAGAGCCTGAACCCCCGCCCCGGCTCGCAGATCGAGGCGAGCGAACCGGAATACGTGGTGCCCGATGTGATCGTGCGCAAGCACAATGATCGTTGGCTGGTCGAGCTGAATCAGGAGGCGATGCCGAAACTACGCGTCAATGCGCAGTACGCCGGCTTCGTCAAACGCGCCGACTCCAGCGCCGACAACACCTTCATGCGCAACCAGCTGCAGGAAGCGCGCTGGTTCATCAAAAGCCTGCTCAGCCGCAACGAAACGCTGATGAAGGTCGCCACCCAGATCGTCGAGCACCAGCGCGCATTCCTCGAGCACGGCGACGAGGCGATGAAGCCGCTGGTGCTGCATGACATCGCCGAGGCGGTGGGTATGCACGAGTCGACCATTTCTCGCGTGACTACGCAGAAATACATGCACACGCCGCGCGGTATCTACGAACTCAAGTACTTCTTTTCCAGCCACGTCAGCACCGCCGAAGGTGGCGAGTGTTCATCTACTGCGATTCGCGCAATCATCAAGAAGCTGGTCGCCGCGGAAAACCAGAAAAAGCCGTTGAGCGACAGCAAGATCGCTGGTTTACTGGAAGCGCAGGGCATCCAGGTGGCCCGTCGTACCGTTGCAAAGTATCGGGAGTCACTCGGTATCGCACCGTCCAGCGAGCGTAAACGATTGCTGTGATCGGCCACTGGTCCAACTGTCCCGGCGGCAGGCCTACCAACCTGCTCTTCGCACTAGGCAAAGGAGATAGCAGTATGCAAGTCAAGATCAGCGGTGTTCATCTGGAAGTAACCGACGCCCTGCGTGACTACATTGAGGAGAAATTCGAGCGTCTTGCCCGTCATTTCGACCGCATCATCAGTGTCCAGGTGATTCTCCAGGTCGAGAAGCTCAAGCAGAAAGCCGAAGCAACCCTGCACGTCGCCGGCCGCGAAGTAGTGGCCATCGCCGAACACGAAGACATGTACGCTGCCATCGACCTGCTCGCCGACAAGCTTGATCGTCAGCTGATCAAGCACAAGGAAAAGCAGCTCGACCACACTCAGGGCGCCGTCACCCGCTGACTCACTATGATCCGACTCGAAAACATCCTGACCCCCGGACGTTCACTGGTGAACGTCCCGGGCGGTAGCAAGAAACGCGTCCTGGAGCAGATCGCCAAGGTGATTGCCCAGGACCTCATCGACCTCGATTCCCAGACCATCTTCGAAAGCCTGATTGCCCGCGAGAAGCTC
The DNA here is from genome assembly GCF_040310405.1 of Pseudomonas sp. E45-MNA-CIBAN-0222. NCBI lineage: Bacteria > Pseudomonadati > Pseudomonadota > Gammaproteobacteria > Pseudomonadales > Pseudomonadaceae > Pseudomonas > Pseudomonas sp. E45-MNA-CIBAN-0222. The sequence goes on along the minus strand of NZ_JBEOPU010000007.1, from coordinate 88,005 downwards.
GGTTCCACCGGCTTCGGCAACGGCATTGCCATCCCGCACTGCCGCATGGTCGGCTGCAACGCACCGCTGAGCGCCGTCCTGCGTCTGGAAACCCCGGTGGATTTCGATGCCATCGACGGCGCGCCGGTGGATTTGCTATTCGTGCTGCTGGTCCCAGAGGCAGCTACAGACGAGCACCTCGAACTGCTACGCCAGATCGCCAGCATGCTCGACCGCGAAGACGTACGCCAACGGCTGCGCCAGGCGACGAGCAATCAGCACCTCTACCAAGTAGTGGTTGACGTGCAGAATGGGGCTTAGCGCAATGGGCACCAGATGCGGCTGATCATCGTCAGTGGACGCTCGGGCTCAGGCAAAAGCACCGCGCTGAACGTGCTCGAGGACAATGGCTTCTATTGCATCGATAACCTGCCCGCCGGGTTGCTACCCGAGCTCGCCGAACGCGCCCTGCTGCATACCGAGTTATTGCACCCGCAGGTCGCCGTATCGATCGATGCGCGCAACCTTCCCAGCCAGCTGCAGCGATTCCCGGAACTACTCGCGGAGGTGCGTGCGAAGCACATCCTGTGCGACGTTCTTTATCTGGACGCCGACGACGAAACCTTGCTCAAGCGTTTTTCGGAAACCCGCCGGCGCCACCCGCTGACCAACGAGAACCGCTCCCTGGCCGAAGCGATCCATGACGAAGAGTTGTTGCTGGCGACGATCATCGATCATGCCGACTTGAAGATCGATACTACGCACCTGAATCTGTATCAGCTTCGCGACATGCTAAAGCTGCGCCTGCTCAACAAGCCCGAACCGGGCACAGCCTTTCTCATCGAGTCGTTCGGCTTCAAACGAGGCATGCCTGTGGACGCCGACCTGGTATTCGACGTGCGCTGCCTGCCGAATCCGTACTGGAAGGCCGAGCTTCGCGACTTCTCCGGGCTCGACCAGCCTGTCGTCGACTATCTGGCTGCTCAGCCTGACGTGGAGGAGATGTTTCAGGACATCCACGGCTATCTAAGTAAATGGTTGCCGCGCTTTGCCGCCAGCAACCGGGCCTACGTCACCATCGCCATCGGCTGCACCGGGGGCCATCATCGCTCGGTCTACCTGGCTGAACGCCTGGGTCAGGCGCTAAAAGAGCCGCTGAAGAACTTGCAGGTCCGTCACCGGGACCTCGCTTAGGAATACCTGCACCCATGCCCGCCCGCGAAGTCACCATCATCAATAAACTCGGCCTGCACGCCCGCGCAGCCGCCAAGTTCGTCGGTGTCGCCAATCAGTACCCGTGCACCATCCGCGTAGGTCGCTGCCCGGCGACGCTGGTGGACGGCAAGAGCATCATGGCCGTCATGATGCTGGCTGCGAGCAAAGGCAGCACGGTGCATCTACACACAGAAGGTGAGCAGGAAGACGATGCACTCAATGCATTGGTCGCGCTGATCGACGATTACTTCGAAGAAGGCGAGTAATCACCTCACCACGCCGGCGCAGACCGTCTCCGGTCGCGCCGCGCGGTATGCGTCACTTGCCCGCGACCATCATCCGCTCGATCAGCACCGAGCCGGTACGCACGTTGCTGCGCGTCTCGATATCACAGCCGACAGCGACAATCTGTCGGAACATGTCGCGCAGGTTGCCGGCGATGGTCACCTCCTGCACCGGGAACTGGATTTCGCCGTTTTCTACCCAGTAGCCGCCAGCACCGCGGGAGTAATCACCTGTCACCAGATTCAACCCCTGCCCCATCAACTCGGTGACCAGCAAACCCCGCCCCATACGACGAATCAGAGCAGCCTGATCCTCCTCGCCATGGCTGACGTGCAGGTTGTGTACTCCCCCGGCATTGGCCGTACTCGGCATACCCAACTTGCGCCCCGAATAGGTCGATAGCACATAGGACAGCAAACGGCCGTTCTCCACAAACGGCTTGGCATAGGTTGCCAGGCCGTCTCCGTCATAGCCGGCGCTACCAAGTGCACGAGGAATGTGCGGACGCTCGTCCAGGCTTAGCCATTCAGGAAATAGCGTCTGCCCAAGGGCATCCTCCAGGTAGGAGGATTTGCGGTATAGGTTGCCGCCGGATATGGCCGCAATGAAATGGCCGAACAAACCAGTCGCAAGCTCGGAGGCAAAAAGCACCGGCACGTCGCAGGTAGGTATCGGGCGTGCGCCCAAGCGCCGCACGGCACGTTCGGCCGCGCGGCGACCGATAGTCTGGGGATCAAGCAGCGCCTCACCGATTCGATTCACGTCATAGAAGTAATCGCGCTGCATCTGGCCATCGCTTTCGGCAATCATCACGCAACTCAAACTATGCCGGCTGCTGCTGTAGCCACCGATGAAACCGTTGCTGTTGCCATAGGCACGACAGCCTTGATGTGTATTGAGGCTGGTACCATCGGCATTACGGATACGCTGATCGACCTCGAAGGCGGCGCTTTCACAGCTAAGCGCCTGCTCGATCGCCTGCTCGGGCGTGATGGCCCAGGGGTGGTAGAGGTCCAGATCGGGCAGTTCGCGAGCCATCAGGGCCGCATCGGCAAGCCCCGCGAACTCGTCTTCCGAGGCGTGCTTGGCAATGGCCAGCGCCGCTGCCACGGTATCACGTATGGCATCGTCGCCGCTGCCTGTCGTGCTCGCCGTTCCTTTGCTCTGACCGACATAGAGCGTGATGCCAAATCCCTGGTCGCGGTTGAACTCGACAGTCTCCACCTCGCCTTGGCGCACCGTGGTCGACAATCCCTGCTCCATGGAGACCGAAACCTCACTGGCGCTGGCGCCCTGCCGACGCGCTTCCTCGATGATGCGCTCGACCTTCTCGCGCAAACCGGGCAGCGCGTGCGGGCCGATGCCCTCTACTTCACTCATAAGCACTCCCAAACCACTGCAATCGAATCAAGTTGCAACCTGGCGCCGCTCCTCTGGAGCCTGCTGCCAGGGCTGCTGTTATCATGGCGGCATCTCCTAGTGGACCACCCCCATGTCTGAACACTCCGACGCCGAAGATTTCGACGAAAAAAGCAAAACCCAGGTCAAGCGCGAGCTGCACGCTCTACAGGAGCTCGGTGAGCGCCTGACCACGCTCAAGCCCGACCTGATTGCCCGCCTGCCGCTGAGCGATGCGCTGCAAAAAGCATTGGCCGACGCGCCGAAGCACAAGGCACACATCGCCCGCAAACGACACATCCAGTACATCGGCAAGCTGATGCGCGACCAGGATGTCGATGCCATCCTGGCGCTGGTCGATCAGCTCGACGCATCGACACGCCAGTACAACGAACGCTTCCACGCACTAGAGCGCTGGCGCGACCGCCTCATCGGAGGCGACGACGCCACCCTCGAAGCTTTCGTAGCCGAATACTCCGAGACCGACCGCCAGCACCTACGCGGCCTGATCCGTCACGCCCAGCACGAGGCGGCACGTAACAAACCGCCAGCTGCGAGCCGCAAAATCTTCAAGTACATCCGCGAGCTGGACGAAGCCAAACGCGGACTGCGCTGACGCTAACGCCGCCACAAGCTACAAGAGTGAATAAGGATCCCCCTGCTTCCTCTTGGCGCTTGCGGCCTGGTGTCTGCCGATGCTTCAAGCACCCGTTCCGCCTACGGTAATCTCGTCGATCTTCAGCGTTGGCTGGCCAACACCAACCGGCACTGACTGCCCATCCTTGCCGCAGGTACCGACACCGCTATCCAGGGCCAGGTCGTTACCGACCATCGAGACCCGGTTCATCACCTCGGGCCCGTTACCGATCAGCGTCGCCCCTTTGACCGGCGCAGTGATCTTGCCATCCTCGATCAGATACGCCTCGCTGGTGGAAAACACGAACTTGCCGCTGGTGATATCGACCTGACCACCACCTAGGCTGGCGCAGTAGATGCCCTTTTTCACCGAACGAATGATTTCTTGCGGATCGCTTTCGCCGGCCAGCATGTAAGTGTTGGTCATGCGCGGCATCGGTAGATGCGCGTAAGACTCGCGGCGGCCGTTACCGGTCGGCGCGACGCCCATCAGGCGGGCGTTTAGCTTGTCTTGGATGTAACCCTTGAGAATGCCATTCTCGATTAGCGTGGTGCATTGGGTCGGTGTGCCTTCGTCATCGACGCTGAGCGAGCCCCGTCGATCCGCCAGGGTACCATCATCAACAATAGTGCAAAGCTTGGACGCCACTTGCTGGCCTATCTGTCCACTGTAAGCCGAGCTGCCCTTGCGATTGAAATCGCCTTCCAGGCCATGGCCAACTGCCTCGTGCAGCAATACACCGGACCAACCGGGGCCGAGCACCACAGGCAAAGAGCCTGCAGGCGCGGGGACCGCCTCGAGATTGACCAGCGCCTGGCGCAGCGCCTCGCGCGCATAGCCCATCGCCCGGTCTTCGCTGAGAAAGTGCTGATAGCCAGTACGACCACCGCCACCATGCCCGCCGCGCTCACGCCGACCGTTCTGCTCGACGATCACGCTGACGTTGAAGCGCACCAGCGGACGGATATCTGTCGCCATGCCGCCATCCATACCGGCAACCAGAATGTGTTCCCAGACGCCGGCCAGGCTCACAGTGACTTGTTTTATGCGAGGGTCCAACGCGCGCGTGGCAACGTCGATGCGCTTTAGCAGCTCGACCTTTTCGGCACGGGTTAACCCGTCGAGCGGATTATCCTGGCTATACAGCGGCGCGAACGCCGCTCTGGACAGCACCTTGACCTCGCCTTGCTGACCACTGCGCGCGATCGAGCGCGCAGCCTGGGCCGCTTGGCGCAACGCATCGGCAGTGATGGCATTGCTATAGGCGAAGCCGGTCTTCTCGCCGGACAGCGCGCGAACACCGACGCCCTGCTCCAGGTGGAAGCCACCTTCCTTGACGATGCCATCTTCCAGCACCCAGGACTCGGAGACCTGATCCTGAAAGTACAGGTCCGCCGCATCTACGCCGGGGCCAGCCAGTTCTCCCAGCAGGCCAGGTAGATCATCGATACCCAGGCCGCCGGGGGTCAGCAGTCGCTCGGTGACGGGTAACAACAGTTCACTCATATTCACTCCAAACGGTCCGTGACCAGGCACGGTACGGAAAATCGGCGGTGACGCTGCACCGGCATGCGCTGCCGGATGGCAGTCTGTTCGTCCGCATCTCGCAGTGCGACCAAGCTCGCTTCGCCGGTCGCCTGCTCACATAACAACCGACCCCATGGGTCCACGATAGACGAATGGCCGTAGGTGAGGCGACTGCCGGGATGCTCGCCGCCCTGTGCGGCGGCCAGGATATAGCATTGTGTCTCGATGGCACGGGCACGAATCAGGATCTCCCAATGCGCTTCACCGGTCACCGTGGTGAACGCCGACGGCACGCTGATCAACTCTGCACCCGCTGTGCGTAGCGCCGTATATAGCTCGGCGAAGCGCAGGTCATAGCACACGGTCAGACCGAGTCGACCGACCGGTGTGTCGGCTACCACCAATTGCTGCCCCGCCGCGTAGTCATCGGACTCGCGGTAATGGGCGCGGCTGTCGGCTACGTCCGCATCGAACAGATGCAACTTGTCATAACGCGCGACCCGCTGCCCATGATCATCGAACAGCAGCGAGCAGGCATTCGGCCTGCCCTGCGGATTGTCTTCGGGCGGTAACGGGATGGTGCCGGCGACTATCCATAACCTGAGGTCACGGGCAGTGCGTTTCAACCAAGGCAGAATCGGTCCCTCGCCTGTCGCCTCAGTGCGCCCGAGTAGCGCCGGATCTTTATGGCCAATTGCAGCGAAGTTTTCTGGCAGCACGGCCAACCGTGCGCCTGCCTCTGCGGCCTGCTCGAGCAGTTGCCGTGCACGGCGCAAGTTAAGTGCAACGTCAGTCTGACTGACCATCTGGATCACGGCTAAGGACATGCAATCCCTACTGGTAAAAGGCAAGGTCCGAGAACAATCACGGATCAGTTGGGCTTCTCGAATGGCTTGTCGAAGCTGATCTTTGGCGACTGCCATGGGCCCTTGACGTCGTACTGCACGGTAGCGAAACGCGCTACTCGGTCGCCAAGCAGCTTATCCGCAATGAACAGCGCCCCGCCGATGGCGGGTGCACCGACGATCAGCGCTGCCAGAGGCAGGTTGTTGCTGATTGGCAGTGTGACAAGCAACTTGGCGTCGACCTCGTCGCGCGCCATATCCAGCTTGCCATTGAGCTCCAGATTGCTGGACGGCCCGCTGACGGTAATCGGCTCAGCTGTTATGAATACGCCAGCATTGCCCTTCAGGCTCCCATCCAGCCGGTCATAGCTGAAGCCCTTGCTGAACAGATCGGAAAAATCCAGCCGCAAGCGGCGCCCTATCGAATTGAAATTCAGCACGCCGAACACGCGCAGGGCCTGGCTGCTACCATCGATCTCGACGAACTGCCCCTTGCGCAACCGTGGCTTCATGCTGCCGGTATAGCGTGCCATGGCGAACGAGGCCGGCGAACCTGGCCACCGCCCATCCACGTCCAAGCGGAAGCTATCGCTGGTGACCGATGGTGCGAAGCCCCATGCAAGCAACACGTCCGCCAGGTTGCGGCCCTCCAGGCGGCCCTTGTACCAGGTTGAGCCGTCCTGCCAGCCGCCGTTGCCGCCGACCTTCAGCCCCTTGAGGTCGAGTGCAATATCGCGGAACTCCACACCCGCACTGGTTGGGCGTAGCTTTAACGCCCCTGCACCGAGAAGGTCGTCGCCCCGGAAGACTTGCCTGATAGCGATATCCATCGATGGCAGACTCTGCGGGTCCACATCGGCCAGTGGATCGACATGCGCAGATGGCGCTGCTTCGCCGGCCTTCGCAGCAGGCAAGCGCAGCAGCGCCAGATCAGCGACGATGGTAGCGCCTGCAGCGTCTGGCAGACGCACCGCACCATTGATGGTCGTACTGCGCAAGCCCAGTTGCCAAGCACCAGTGATGCGCTGCAGATTTACGCCAAGATCGGCAACGCGGGTGCCGAAACCATTGAAACGGTCGATATCGACTTGCACCTGGCGCAGTAAGGATCCAGTGGCCTGCTGTGGGTCGCCGCTGCCGTACCGGTCCAGCACTGCCTGCCAGGCTTTCCAGTCGAGTTCAGGCAGACGCCCCCTCACATACAATCCCGCACGCCCGGGAAGATTGGCCGCGCCGCCTCCAAGACGTAGCTCACCGCGCCCTTGCGCCATGGCCCCTGGAGGCGCCGCGAAAGCTAGAGCGGCAAGCTCACCGTGCCTGACGCCATAGCGCCGCTCCGTACCCTGCAGGGACATGCGCAATGTGGTGTCACGGCGTACGCTGGCCGCCTTGCCGAACGGTGCGGGCAGATCGATACGCAGCCCCTGTAACGAGGAGTCGATCTGCAGCTGACTGTTCTCACCCGCCAGATCCAGGCGCAGCTGATAGGGCAGCTCGCCGCTGGCAGGCAAAGGCTGCTCAACCTCCAGCCACTCAACCAGGCGCTTTAGCCCCACGGCGCCGCGCGCTTCTATGCGTGAGGCCGGCTTGCCAGCCGACCCCGTCGCCACGGCCTTGCCTCTCACGGGACGGCCGAACAGGCGTCCCTGAATATCCTCTGCACTCAACCCTCGCGCAGTGTCGTAGCGAAATTTACCGCTGAGCCCTTCCAGATCGAGCAACGGTTCCGGGATCCGCAGCGATGCGCCGTCGCTGGAGAAATCCACTGCCACTCGCGGCGTGCCTTTGCCCAGCGGAATCTGTAGATCCAGCGCGCCCTGCAGGCTCCCCTGCCCCTGCCAGCCGGCAAAGATTTCATCGGTGCCTATAGGCGCTTCCTGCAACAGCTTCAGCGCGTCGGCAAGGCTGCTAGAGACCTGCCCTTTCACCGCCAGTATCGGCACCTTGTCGCTACCTGCACGGGGGATGTCCGCAGTCGCGTCATATACGCGGCTATCCAGAATCCGACCCTCGGCAAGTCGTACGCGAACGCCGCTGTCCTCAATCAAGACCTCGCCGCGCCCCTGCCGCAGCACCGGCCAGCCTGGCTGGAAGGCCAACTCGGCATCACGCACTTTGAAGTACAGGCTCAGGCTACGCGCGCTGTCTGAAGCGTTCTTGTTCAGTGCTCCTTGGTACTGGAAGTAACCCTGTTCGACGGTACCGCCGCGAATCGCCTCTTTTAGCCAGGTAGTCAGCGCGGGGCTCAAAGCCGGCGAGCGTGTCGGCAGGTATTTTTCGGTGTAGCGTGCATCACCCTCGCTCAAGCCGACGCGCAGGTCCATATAGTCTTCTGCGGCCGGATCACGCGGCAGGCGGATCAGGAAATCCCCTGCGATCCGGCCTTCCTCGCCATCGACGCGCAGATAGGGCGCTGCCAAGGTGAAGGCCTGCTCGTCGAGCTTCCAGGTCAGGCGACCTGCACCGTGCCGATATTGCCAGGGCTCGGGATACAACGGCGCCAGCTGCAGGCTGAAATCCTTGCTGTCCAAGCGTAGTTCGCCACTGCCCAGATCGCCCTGAATGCTGCCACTGGCATTGCCTACCGCCGGAATCCAGTTGTGTGCCCCGAAGCTGATGCGATCCAGATTGGCCGCAAACTGCAGTTGCTGAGGCGATGCCATCTCGCGGTAGTAGTCCAACCGAAGATTGCGCACTGTTCCGCTGGGCCGCAGTGCCGCCAGCGCCTCGCCTGCTGCCGGCGGTAGCGGCGCAAGCGCACGAACGAGCGTGGCGATCGGCGCGACACCCAACCGGTCAGCCTGCAATTGCCAGTGTTGCCGGGCCTGATCCTGCTGCAACTGAATTCGCGCATCGCCCCAACGCTCGCCATCAAGATCGAAGGCCAGCCCATCGAACAGCAATCGGTAGCCTTGCTCGGCATGATCGACGTACGCCTCGACTGCCAGATCCTCGACCTGTAAAGGGGCGCGATCGGCATAGGTCGCGCTTAACAGCGGAGCGTTCAAACGCAGCACGGCGCGCTCAAGCCGCTGTTTGCTCCAGCGACCCCAAACCTCGCCGCCCATTTGCAACGTTTGCAAATGCCAGTCGGCCGTCAACCGTCGCGGCAACCATGCAGCCCAATCACTCTGCGGCAGACTGAGGTAAATCTGCGCCTCGGCCTGCTGCCAATGCCGCGGCTGCACACGGACCTGCATACGACCAGCCAACGGCTGTCCATCGGGTAGCACACTGCGCCCATCAAGCCTCAGGCGCTCGCCGTCAACGCGCAGATTCAGATTGGTGTAGCTCAGGGTCAGCGGCGTCTCAGCAAAGGGCTCCAAAGTGATCTGACTATCACGTAAAGCCAGACCCCGCACCTGTTGCAGTGCGGCAAGAATCTTCTGCGGATCGGGAGGCGGTTGTTCGGCTCGCTCCGGCAGCCCCTTCACCCGCCATTTGCCTTCTGCGTCCTCGACCAGCGACAGATGCACACCGCCGAACTCGAGCGAGTCCAGCCGCAGCTCACGGGCCCAGAGGCTGGCAGCAAGATCGGGCTTGAGCGCGATCTGGTCCAGTCGCATTGCGCTATCGCCCTCACCGAGCAATACATCGTGCGCCAGCAGGCGCGGGGCAAAGCCCTGCCATTCGCCTTCGAGGCGGCCCAGAGTCACTGGCATATCGAGAGCCTGACGCGCCTTGTCCTCGACGTCTGCACGGTACTCGGCAACCAGAGGTACCAATTGCCGCCCTAGGCTGACGTACAACGCGGCTAAAATCAGCCCAAGCGCGCCCATCCAGAGCAACTGGCGCGACAGCGTAACGAGGAAGGCAGCGAGACGATTCATGTGGAGGCGCTCCGGTCATCCCGGCACTTGCGGCCTGGTCTACCTCTGTTCAGAGCAACACCACGTCGTACTGTTCCTGCGAGTACATGCTTTCCACCTGAAACTTGATCGAGCGACCGATGAAGGCCTCCAGATCCGCGACGTTGCCCGACTCCTCGTCCAGCAGACGATCGATCACTTTCTGGTTCGCCAGCACCCGATAGCCCTCCGCCTGATAAGCCCGGGCCTCGCGCAGGATTTCCCGGAAGATCTCGTAGCAAACGGTTTCCGGGGTCTTCAGTTTGCCCCGCCCCTGGCAGCACATGCACGGCTCGCACAGTATCTGTTCAAGGCTCTCGCGGGTGCGCTTGCGGGTCATCTGCACCAGACCGAGTTCGGTGATGCCGATGATATTGGTCTTGGCGTGATCGCGTTCGAGCTGCTTTTCCAGCGTGCGCAGGACCTGCCGACGGTGCTCTTCGTCTTCCATGTCGATGAAGTCGATGATGATGATACCGCCCAGATTGCGCAGCCTGAGCTGCCGGGCAATGGCGGTGGCCGACTCGAGGTTGGTCTTGAAAATGGTTTCTTCCAGCGTGCGGTGGCCGACGAAAGCACCGGTGTTGACGTCGATGGTGGTCATCGCCTCGGCCGGGTCGATGATCAGATACCCGCCCGACTTGAGCATGACCTTGCGATCAAGGGCCTTTTGAATCTCATCCTCGACGCCATAGAGATCGAAGATCGGGCGCTCGCCCGGATAGTGCTCCAGGCGATCGCCCAGCTCCGGCATGAGTTCGCCGACAAACTGCGTGACCTTCTGGAAATTCTCACGTGAATCGATGCGGATCTTCTCGATTCGTGGGTTGACCAGATCGCGCAAGGTGCGCATCGCCAACGACAAGTCTTCGTAGATTACCGTCGGCGCTGCGACAGTCTTTATCTGGCTCGCGATCTGTTCCCACAAACGGCGCAGATAGCGGATATCCATGAGAATTTCATCGCTACCAGCGCCCTCTGCCGCGGTACGCAGAATAAAACCACCGGCTTCCTGGATGCCTTCTGCCGCCACGCATTCGGCCACTACCTGCTTGAGTCGCTCGCGCTCGGCTTCATCCTCGATACGCAGGGAGATTCCGACATGACTGGTGCGCGGCATGTAGACCAGGTAGCGCGACGGGATCGACAGCTGTGTGGTCAGCCGCGCGCCCTTGGTGCCGATGGGGTCTTTGGTGACTTGTACCACCAGGCTTTGCCCTTCATGCACCAGGGCGTTGATCGGCTCGACGGCATTGCCTTCGCGGGAAGAAATCTCCGAAGCATGGATAAACGCAGCGCGATCCAGCCCGATATCGACGAACGCCGCTTGCATACCGGGCAGCACCCTGACCACCTTGCCTTTGTAAATGTTGCCGACGATGCCGCGGCGCTGCGTACGCTCGACGTGCACCTCCTGCAGAACACCGTTCTCCACCACCGCCACCCGCGACTCCATGGGGGTGATGTTCATCAGGATTTCTTCGCTCATTATTGTTCTCGGCGGTGGCTTGATGTGCAGCGCTAGCTGATCGTTGGGTCGATTCTAACCGGCAAGCGTGCCGAAGCCACAGGCTCTAGCGTGAGCCTTTGGTCCAACGCGGCAGGCCGAACGCGTCGACGAGCTGCGCTGTTTCACACAGCGGCAGGCCAACCACTGCCGAATAGCTGCCGTGTAACTGGCTGACGAACACCGCGCCCCAGCCCTGAATGGCGTAACCGCCCGCCTTGTCCTGCGGCTCGCCACTGTCCCAATAACGTTCTGCCTCGGCCTCTTCGATGGTGCGGAACGTCACTTCGCTGATGACCACGCGAACCTCGCACGCCGTCCGGCTAGCCAGCGCTACTGCAGTCATGACTCGATGCGTACGTCCGGACAAGGCAGCCAGCATGGCCAATCCATCTGCACGATCCACCGGCTTGCCAAGAATGCGCTGGTCCAGCACCACGCTGGTATCGGCGCCCAGCACATAACTGTCGCCCTCGCCTATGCCCGCCAGACCAGCAAGTGCCTTGTCCCGGGCAACGCGCTCGACGTATGCCTCAGGGGACTCGGTCGGCGACGGCGTCTCGTCGACTGATACGTCAAGCAGGGAAAAAGGGACGCCTATCTGCGCAAGCAGTTCGCGGCGACGGGGTGAAGCCGAGGCTAGAAACAATGCGCCCATGGCCGATCCTCAACGAAAAATAAACGACAGCGTCGCATATCCGGGCACGTCGAGGAAGGCACAAAGGTCGGGCGCGCAAGGGACGCCAGACCATAGGATCAGAACTTGAAGTTGAGCACCTGGTCACCCTTGAGCGACAGCGTACGCTTCTGCGTCACGCCACCGGAGGTGACCTGAATATCGTAAACGCCGCTATCGAGCACCAGCGACACCGGCGTTGCACCGTGCTCCTGGTCATTGATGCGGACTTGATCGTCGTACTTGTTGCTGCGCACGATCAGCGAATGCGTCTTGCTGTCGCATTGCTCATAGGGCACATCGAGAATCGCGCACGGCATCATCTTTTTCGCGGTGATGGTGGCTTCGACATTCATCTGCGCGTTTACGGTGCCATCCAGGCTCATGCTGGCCTGCGCGAAGTCTGTGCGGGTTCGGAAACGGTACCAAGCGGTATCCAGCGCAAGATCGGCAACCTGCTCACGAATATCCTCGGCCAGCTCGCGCTGGTAGTTGTCCAGCACCCATTGCGACATCTGCCCCTGACTACCGTGCTCGGCCAGACAAGCTGCAAGGCTCTTGCTGGCCGAGCAACGGAACGAGATGGCCTGCTCGAAGCGGATGGTCTTGTCCAACTTGCGGGCAATGGCCTGGATTTTCTTGCTGTTGCTCTCGCGAATCTCGGCAGCCAGTTGAGACTTGAGGCGCTCGACATCGCGAGCGGCGAGCGAGAACTTCAAGTGCTGACTACCCAAGTCCTTTTCCAGTACATCGACACGCTCGCTGACGGCTGCGGCGGCATCGGCGCTGCGCTTGTGCTCATCCAGCAGATCATCGAGTCGCTTGCGCTCGGCGCTCTGTCCGAGAAAGTCGTCGACTTCCAGCCGAATCAGTTTCTTGGTGTTTGCAAGCTGTAACTCAATGGCAGCCAGCTCGCTCTTCTCAACACGCAATGCATCCTCAAGCTTGTGCTTCTCCAGAAGAATGGCATCGAGCTCAGCGATCTTGTTTGCCAGTTGTTCGGCGCGAGGCGAATCGACAGGCGCTTCTGCAGCCCCGGAAATGGCGAGCGGGGCGGGAGTCGATAATTTAGCCAGCCGAGGTGTTTGGGGAGCGCTATCAGCCTGTGAATAGGCACTACCGATGAGCAGCGTTACCAACAACGATCCGAGGGCGCCAGCAGCTACCACTGCCCGAGCACTACGAGAGCCTTGCGGCGTGGAAAAAATCGAGATGCCAGCTTCCATACTCATCGCCCGTGCTGTTGTGCTTATCGTTTTCTGAAACAGAAACCAGTAATGGCCGAAGGCCATGCTGGCAACATGATTTCAGAAACAGCTCGGAGCATCAAGGCGCAAGCCGTGCCGGGCCACACAAAACCACACTAGCGAAAAGGTCTTATAGACGAAATTTAGAGGGCGACACGCTGGCCGAAAAAAGCTCAGTAAACGGCGAATCGCTGGCGCAGCCCCTGCAGCGCAACGAATACCCATGGCCAAAGCAGGGCACTGACAGGAACCGGCACCAGAAAAAGCAGCGTCGGCGGCCGATTGCCGGTCAAGGTATTGAGCCAAAGCTGAACCAGCTGCGCGAGGCCGAGAATCACCAGCAGCACCATGCTCTGTTGCCACAATGGAAACATGCGCAGACGCTGCTGCAGGCTCAACACCAGGAAGGCAATCAGGATCAAAGGCAGAGCGCTCTGGCCGAACAACGTACCGGCAAGTACGTCCTGAGCGAGCCCGAAACAAAAGGCAGCGCCTAAGCCACCCCGATGCGGGAGCGAAAGGGACCAGAACGCAATGACCAAGCCCAGCCACAGCGGACGAGCGAGCTCCGCATTGCCGGGCATTGGCGCAACGCTGAGCAGCAAGGCAACCGTCAGGCTGAACCAGATAACCCAACCGTTGTTCGAGCGACCGCTGATCATTGCACCACCTCCGAGGTCGGCGCTTGCGGCGCGACAGCGGGCGACTGACCCGCGTCATCGACTTCAGCCCCAGCAGGCGGCGTGGTCACGCCTGTGCCCTCTGAAGCAGCCTTCTGATCCGCATCGGCCTGCGCTTCTGCTGCTGCAGCCGCCCGCTCTTCCGGCGTCCGCGAGTCGCTGAACACCAACATCAGATAACGGCTGCGATTGAGCATGGCCGTCGGCACTGCGCGAACAATGGCGAACGGCTGCCCGGAGCCATGTACCACTTCGGTCACTTGAGCGACCGGATAACCGCTGGGGAAACGCTGACCGAGTCCAGAGCTGACCAGCAGGTCGCCGGCCTTGACGTCGGCGGTTTCAGCAACGTGGCGCAGCTCCAGATAATCCGGATTCCCGGTGCCCACGGCGATCGCGCGCAGGCCATTACGCGTGACCTGGACCGGAATGCTATGGGTGACGTCGGTCAGCAGCAGCACGCGGGCAGCGTAAGGCAACACCTCGACCACCTGCCCCATCAAACCGCTGGCATCTAGCACCGGCTGCCCCATGAAAACGCCGTCCTTTTCGCCCTTATCGATCAGGATGCGATGGGTGAAAGGATTCGGATCCAGGCCGATCAGCTCAGAGACGATCACCTTATCGTCGACCAGAGCCGCCGAATTGAGCAGCTCGCGCAACCGCACGTTCTGTTCGGTAAGCATGGCGAGACGCTGTAAGCGGCGCTGCATCAAAAGCGCCTCGGCCTTTAGCTTCTCGTTTTCAGCCATCAAGCTGTTGCTGCTGGCGATCTGCTCGGTCGCCATTCTCCAGATGCGCCCTGGCATCTCGCCCACCAAGTAGAAGGGGGTCAGCACCAGGCCCATCTGGCTGCGTACCGTCTTCAGCGCCTCGAAACGCGCATCCACCACCATCAGCACGACACAAAGCACGACGAACACCAACAGGCGAACACCGAGTAAAGGTCCTTTGGCAAATAGCGGCTTGATTGCAACGTCCTCACGACTGAAAGCTACAGACTAAACGCGACAAGCCGAAAGCCGGCGCTACCGGATCTTTCGGCTTGTGATGAGCACTTGAGCGTCACGCTCACTCTGTGGACAGCAAGTCCATCGCATGACGATCCATCATTTCCAGAGCACGGCCGCCACCACGGGCGACACAGGTCAGCGGCTCTTCGGCAACGATAACCGGCAGGCCGGTTTCCTGTGCCAGCAGCTTATCCAGATCGCGCAAAAGCGCGCCGCCCCCGGTCAGCACCAGGCCACGCTCAGCGATATCGGAGGCCAGCTCCGGCGGCGATTGCTCCAGCGCGCTCTTGACCGCCTGAACGATGGTCGCCAGCGACTCCTGCAGCGCTTCCAGCACCTCGTTGGAGTTCAGCGTGAATGCACGAGGCACGCCTTCGGCCAGGTTACGACCGCGGACATCCACCTCACGGATTTCGCCACCAGGGAACGCGGTGCCGATTTCCTGCTTGATGCGCTCAGCGGTGGACTCACCGATCAGGCTGCCATAGTTGCGGCGCACGTAGGTCACGATGGACTCATCGAAGCGATCGCCACCCACCCGCACGGATTCGGCGTAGACAACCCCATTGAGAGAAATCAGCGCGATCTCGGTGGTACCACCGCCGATGTCCACCACCATCGAACCACGCGCTTCGTCGACCGGCAGGCCGGCACCGATTGCGGCGGCCATTGGCTCTTCGATCAAAAACACTTCGCGAGCACCAGCACCTAAGGCGGATTCACGAATGGCGCGGCGCTCGACCTGCGTCGACTTGCAAGGCACGCAGATCAGCACTCGCGGGCTGGGCTGCAGAAAGCTGTTTTCGTGCACCTTGTTGATGAAGTACTGCAGCATCTTCTCGCAGACGCTGAAATCGGCGATCACACCGTCCTTCATGGGACGAATGGCGTTGATGTTGCCTGGAGTACGGCCCAGCATGCGCTTGGCCTCGGTGCCTACAGCGACAACACTTTTCTGATTGCCGTGGGTACGAATGGCAACAACCGAAGGTTCGTCGAGGACAATGCCGCGATCGCGCACATAAATAAGGGTATTGGCAGTGCCCAGGTCGATCGACAGATCACTGGAAAACATGCCACGCAGTTTCTTGAACATGGGAAAAGGGCCCTGGGGCAAACGCGTGGGGAAAAAAGTGCCGCAAACTCTAACAATGGTGCGAAGTTAGGGCAAGGCGCGAGTCCGCCCGCGTAGCGCCAGACGTGAGCCATTACGCGTCAGGCCGGAATACAAGCCAACTCCGAGCAGAGGCACGCGGGCCGCGTGTACGCTACCGATTAACGCTTCGGGCATGTAAGATTGGCGGCTTTTCCGGGCTCTAATGCCCATTGCCACGGCTCGTCCCGTGTCGCCATGTGCCCCGTCCAGTCGACGGAAGGTGCAACCGATTCGCTTTCCGCTGGAGATACCCGATGGCGCTTGAACGCACCGAGGTGGAAAAGATCGCTCACCTGGCCCGCCTGGGCCTGTCTGAAGCCGACCTGCCCCGCACTACCGAGACCCTCAACAATATCCTCGGCTTGATCGATCGCATGCAAGCGGTCGACACCACCGGCATCGAGCCGCTGGCTCACCCGCTGGAAACCACCCAGCGCCTGCGCGCCGACGTGGTAACCGAAACCAACCAGCGCGAAGCCTTCCAGGCCATCGCACCCGCCGTGGAAGAAGGCCTTTATCTGGTCCCGCGAGTGATCGAGTGATGAAGGACAACGACATGCACAACCTGACGCTTGCCGAGATCGCCCGCAACCTTGCCGAAAAGCGTTTCTCCGCCGAGGAACTGACGCGCACCCTGCTGACTCGTATCGCGCAGCTCGACCCGCAGCTCAACGCCTTCATCAGCGTCACCGATGAACTCGCCATCGAGCAGGCCAAAGCAGCCGACGCACGTCGTGCCGCTGGCGAGAACGGCGCGTTACTCGGTGCACCTATCGGCCACAAGGACCTGTTCTGCACCCAGGGCATTCGCACCAGCTGCGGCTCGAAAATTCTCGACAGCTTCAAAGCCCCGTACGACGCAACCGTGGTTGAAAAGCTCGGCGCCGCCGGCATGGTCACCCTGGGCAAGCTGAACATGGACGAATTCGCCATGGGCTCGGCCAACGAGTCGAGCTATTACGGCCCAGTGAAGAACCCCTGGGACCTGTCCCGCGTACCCGGCGGTTCCTCCGGTGGTTCCGCCGCAGCCATCGCCGCACGACTGCTGCCTGCCGCGACCGGCACCGACACTGGCGGCTCGATCCGCCAGCCTGCCGCGCTGACCAACCTCACCGGCCTCAAGCCCACCTACGGCCGCGTATCGCGCTGGGGCATGGTGGCCTACGCCTCGAGTCTCGATCAGGGCGGCCCGATGGCACGCACGGCCGAAGACTGCGCGCTGCTGCTGTCGGCAATGGCCGGCTTCGATGCCAAGGACTCCACCAGCGTCGACCAGCCGCTGGACGACTACCTCACCGCCCTTAGCCAACCGCTCACTGGCCTGCGCATCGGTCTGCCGAAGGAGTATTTCGGCGCCGGCCTCGATCCGAAGATCGCTGACGCCGTCATGGCATCCGTCGGGGAGCTGAAGAAGCTCGGCGCCACGGTCAAGGAAATCAGCCTGCCGAACATGCAGCATGCGATCCCTTCCTATTACGTGATCGCGCCAGCCGAGGCCTCTTCCAACCTCTCGCGTTTCGATGGCGTACGCTTCGGCTATCGCTGCGAAAACCCGGTCGACCTCACCGACCTCTACAAGCGCTCGCGCGCCGAAGGCTTCGGTGACGAGGTCAAGCGGCGCATCATGGTCGGCACCTACGCGCTGTCCGCCGGTTACTACGATGCCTATTACCTGAAGGCGCAGAAAATCCGCCGTCTGATCAAGCAGGACTTCGTCGCTGCCTTCGAGCAGGTCGACGTGATCCTAGGCCCGACCACGCCGAACCTGGCCTGGAAGCTGGGCGAGAAGAACGCCGATCCGGTTTCGGCCTATCTGGAAGACATCTACACCATCACCGCCAACCTGGCGGGCATTCCGGGCCTGTCGATGCCGGCCGGCTTCATTGATGGCCTGCCGGTGGGTGTGCAACTGCTGGCGCCGTACTTCCAGGAAGCGCGCCTGCTCAATGTGGCGCACCAGTATCAACAAGTCACCGATTGGCACATGCGCGCCCCGGCCGGATTCTGAGGAGATTGAAGATGCAATGGGAAACCGTGATCGGGCTGGAGATTCACGCACAGCTCGCGACCCAGTCGAAGATCTTTTCCGGCAGCGCCACCACCTTCGGCGCCGAGCCCAACACCCAGGCCAGCCTGGTCGACCTCGGCATGCCCGGCACCCTGCCGGTGCTCAATGCCGAAGCCGTGCGCATGGCGTGCAAGTTCGGCCTGGCGATCGATGCCGAGATCGCTCCGAAGAACGTCTTCGCGCGCAAGAACTACTTCTACCCCGACCTGCCCAAGGGCTACCAGACCAGCCAGATGGACCATCCCATCGTCGGCAAGGGCTATCTGGACATTACCCTGGAAGACGGCAGCACGCGGCGCATCGGCATCACCCGCGCGCACCTGGAAGAGGACGCCGGCAAGAGCCTGCACGAAGACTTCCACGGCATGAGCGGCATCGACCTCAACCGCGCCGGCACACCGCTGCTGGAGATCGTCTCCGAGCCGGACATCCGCTCGGCCAAGGAAGCGGTCGCCTACGTCAAGGCGATCCACGCCCTGGTGCGCTACCTCGGCATCTGCGACGGCAACATGGCCGAAGGTTCGCTGCGCTGCGACTGCAACGTCTCGGTGCGGCCGAAAGGCCAGGCCGAGTTCGGCACCCGCCGCGAGATCAAGAACGTCAACTCGTTCAAGTTCATCGAGCGCGCCATCAACACCGAGATCGCCTGGCAGATCGACGAGCTGGAATCCGGCCGCAAGATCGTCCAGGAAACCGTGCTGTACGACGTGGCGGCCAACGAGACACGCTCCATGCGCAGCAAGGAAGAAGCCAACGACTACCGCTACTTCCCCTGCCCTGACCTGCTGCCGGTGGTGATCGAGCAGAGCTTCCTCGACGAGGTGCGCGCCAGCCTGCCGGAACTGCCGGTGCAGAAGCGCGAGCGCTTCGAGGCGCAGTTCGGCCTGTCCGCCTACGACGCCAGCGTGCTGGCCGCCAGCCGCGAGCTGGCCGACTACTTCGAACAGGTCAATGCCACCTGCAGCGATGCCAAGCTGGCGGCCAACTGGGTGATGGGCGAGCTGTCCAGCTTGCTCAACAAGGAAGCCCTGGAGATCGAGCAGTCACCGGTTAGCGCCGAGCAGCTGGGCGGCATGATCCTGCGCATCAAGGACGACACCATCAGCGGCAAGATCGCCAAGATGGTCTTCGAAGCCATGGCCGCCGGCGAAGGTTCGGCTGACGAGATCATCGAGAAGAAGGGCCTCAAGCAGGTCACTGATTCCGGCGCCATCGAGTCGATGCTGGACGAAGTGCTGGCAGCGAATGCCGAGCAAGTCGAACAGTATCGTGCCAGCGACGAAGCCAAGCGCGGCAAGATGTTCGGCTTCTTCGTCGGCCAGGCGATGAAGGCGTCCAAGGGCAAGGCCAACCCCGGCCAGGTGAACCAACTGCTGAAGAAAAAGCTCGAAGGCTAAGCTGAACGATGGCCCTGCGCGGTTGCATATTACTGCAACCGCGAACATCGCCACTCCACTGCTCTCGGCACTGCCAGAACTGCGCAACCTCTGCCGCGGGCCATCGCCGACTCAGCGATCGACCCAACGGAAGGATTGTTCATGCGCCTGACACGCCTCACTGCCCTGCTGATTCTGACCCTTATCGTCAGCGGCTGCGCCGATCGCCAAGCGACGCAGCCAACCAATGCACCTCCTACCACTCAGGATCGTTTCAGTCAGAGCGGCAAGGCTTCCTATTACGCGCGAATGCACCACGGCCAACGCACCGCAAATGGCGAAACCCATGATCAGAACGCGCTGGTCGCAGCCCATCGCAGCCTGCCATTCGGTACCCGTGTTCGGGTAACCAACGAGCAAAATGGCAAGCAAGTGGTGGTGCGCATAAACGATCGGGGGCCATTTCGCCGCGGCCGTATCATCGACGTTTCCCGAGCGGCGGCGACGCAACTGGACATGCTCAGGAGTGGCGTGGTTCGGGTACGAATTGAAACTCTCCCATGAATAAACCAGTGCTTGCAGTGAACTACCAAACCATGGACAGCGCTACAGGACCAACAGGATCACACGCATGTCGCTGATTACTTTCGCCTATCTTATTGGCGGCCTGGTTTTGCTCGTCGTTGGTGCCGAAGCGCTGGTGCGCGGCGCCGCAAAACTGGCTAGTCGCTTCGGCATTCCACCCTTGATCATTGGTCTGACAGTGGTCGCCTTCGGCACCAGCGCACCGGAAACAGCCGTCAGCGTGCAGGCGTCGCTGAATGGCAGCGGTGACATAGCTGTTGGTAATGTGATCGGCAGCAACATTGCCAATATCCTGCTCATCCTCGGGCTTTCAGCCCTGATTGCACCGCTCGTGGTATCCCGACAGCTGATACGCCTGGACGTCCCGGTAATGATTGGTGCCGGCCTACTGTGCTACGGCCTGGCCTGGAATGGCAGTATCAGCCGACTGGACGGCATCCTGTTGCTTGTCGCCCTGGTTGGCTACACGCTGTTTCTGGTAATCGCCAGCAAGCGCGAACAACCGGGGCCAGGTGTCGACGAGTTCGATACCGAGTTCGGACCGGACCCTGCCGCCAAGCCCTATGCCTGGGTGCTTCAGCTGTTGCTGATCGTACTGGGCCTGGGCCTTTTGGTTGGCGGCTCAAACCTGCTGATCGAAGGTGCCGTTGGCCTGGCCCGAGCACTGGGACTGTCAGAGCTGGTTATCGGCCTTACAGTGGTAGCGATCGGCACTTCGATGCCGGAGCTGGCGACCTCGGTTCTAGCCGTGATCAGGGGCGAGCGCGACATTGCGGTCGGCAACATCGTCGGCAGCTGTATCTTCAATCTACTGCTTGTTTTGGGGGCAGGTGCCGCGGTGGCCGCGGAGGGGCTGTCCATCTCACCCAACGCACAATCATTCGACTTCCCGGTGATGCTGGCCGTATTCGTCGCCTGCCTGCCAATCTTCTTTTCTGGCTACTGCATTCAACGCTGGGAAGGCCTGCTGTTCTTCGCCTATTACGTGGCTTACACCCTCTATTTGGTGATGTTCGCCACAGGGCTGGGTGCCATCGAACTGCTGCGCGACGCGATGCTCTGGTTCGCTTTCCCCTTGACGGCCGTCACGCTTTTGGTGATCTTCCTGCGCGCCTGGCAACGCCAGCGCTAATTCCCCTCTACTCCCCCTTCCGGAGCGCCACATCGTGACCCTGATGACATTCGTCTACCTCATTGCCGGCCTTGTGCTACTCGTCGCTGGTGCGGAGGTCCTGGTGCGAGGTGCAGCCAAACTCGCCGCCCAGTTCGGCATCTCCCCACTGGTCATTGGCCTCACCGTGGTCGCTTTCGGTACCAGCGCGCCGGAGACGGCCGTCAGCGTCCAGGCCGCACTCAATGGCAGCGGCGACATTGCGATCGGCAACGTGGTGGGCAGCAACATCGCCAACGTGCTGCTGATCCTCGGCATGACCGCACTGGTCGCGCCGCTGGTGGTGTCGCGTCAACTGATCCGTCTGGATGTGCCGATCATGATCGGTGCCAGCCTGGTGACTTTCGGCCTGGCCTGGGACGGCGAGCTCAGCCGTATCGACGGTGCGCTGCTGTTCACCGCGGTAGTGGTCTACACGCTGTTCCTGATCATAAGCAGTCGCCGCGAAAAAGCTGCGGAAGTCGACGACGAGTTTGCCAAGGAGTTCGGCCTGGATGAGCCGGCCAAGCCGCATGCTGGGCTGATCAACGCAGGCCTGGTGATCGCAGGCCTGGTGTTGCTGGTGGTGGGCTCCAACTTTCTCGTCGAGGGCGCGGTCGCCCTGGCCCGCGCGCTCGGGCTATCCGAACTGGTCATCGGCTTGACCGTGATCGCCATCGGCACGTCGCTGCCGGAACTGGCCACCTCGATCATGGCGGCCATCCGCGGCGAGCGCGATATCGCCGTTGGCAACATCGTTGGCAGCAACATCTTCAATCTGCTCTGCGTACTCGGCCTGGCTTCGCTCGTATCACCGCAGGCTATCGCCATATCGCCCAATGCACTGGCATTCGACTTCCCAGTGATGATTGCAGTGGCGTTTGCCTGCCTGCCGATCTTCTTCGCCGGCTACAGCATCAATCGTTGGGAAGGCGCACTGTTCGTGGCCTATTACGTGGCGTATACGCTTTACCTCGTGCTCGCCAGCACCGGTCGACCATTCGCCGAAACCTTCGGCGACGCGATGCTGGGCTACGCGCTGCCGCTTACCGCAATCACGCTGTTGGTCATTACCGGTAGCGCCTGGAAAACTCAGCGCTAAGTGACTCAGGGGCGGGCCTTACTGGCTCCCCCCTGCACTTCAGCCCTCGCACACCTGCGGGCGTGGCAACTCGAACACCTGGGCGGTCTCTTCTTCGTCACTCATACGATTGAGGGCGCCGTCGACCACTGCGCCATTTTCCATGCTTAGTTGGCGATAGCGGATATTGCCGCGCACGCGCGCATTGGAATGCAGCTCAAGAAGGTGTTCGACCACCAGATCCCCAACGATGGTGCCGTCGATCAGCGCATCGTAGCTGCTCACGTTTCCTTCGATCTTACCTTCGGCGCTCAGCGCCAGCAGGCTATGCGTGCCTGGCTTGTGGCAAACGTTGCCGCGCACTTCGCCGCTGACCTTGAGTCCTTCTTCGAAGGTGACATCCCCTACCAGTGACAAATTTCCGGAGATCAGGCTGGAAAATTGATCGATGGTGACGCGAGACACCGGCTTCTTCTTGTTGAACATCATCTACTCCAAAACGGTTAACGGGCTTTCTTCTGTTGGCGGAAGAATGCCAAATCGGTCTGCAGGCGCTCGACTTGCGCTGAAAGGGTGGCGATACGCCTGAGCAACTGTTCTTCAGTGGCCTGAGTCTCCTGGCGCTGCAAGCGGCTCTGCTCCAGCTCTGCCTTGAGTGCAAGAGTCTCGCGACTCAATGCCTCGGTACGCTGCGCATAGTCGCTGTGCTCGTGGCTGCGCAAATAAAGCAAAGCGCCGATGACGCAGAGCAGTCCAGCAATGATCCAGTGCCCGGTGCGCGCACGGCGGCCAGCCTGCGGCCGGTGTTCAGCGCGTACCAGTTCTCGGGTGGAGGGGCGTTTAGTCCTCAGCCAGGTCATCGCCGACGCGCTCCAGATCACCCAGGGCGAGGAATCGCTGCGGGTCGACGAAACGCCCCTTGTGCAGCACTTCGAAATGCAGATGTGGCCCGGTGGACCGCCCCGTAGAGCCTACAGCACCGATCCGCTGCGCCGGCGTAATCACGTCGCCCTGACGCACATCCAGCCGCGACAGGTGTGCGTAGCGGGTAACCAGCCGATTGCCATGGTCGATTTCCACCAGATTGCCGTAGGCGCCGCGGTAGCCAGCAAAGCGCACCCGCCCTCCCGCTGCAGCAACCACTTCCGATCCGCTCTTCAGCGCGAAATCGACCCCCGAATGGAACGCCAGCTGCTTACGAAACGGATCAATGCGGTTGCCGAACGCCGACCCCAGGCGGGCTTCACCCACCGGTCGCCGGGACGGAATCGCCATGAGCGCGGCATTACGCTCGGCGACTCGCCGCATCAAGTCATCAAGCATCACGCGCATGCAGCGCGCCGACGTCTCGCTATGCTTCACGTCAGCGAGGGTCGCACGCTCGGTATTTGCCAATAGCTGCCCTGAGCACCCTCTAGGCGGCAACAGCGCGCCGCCCTGCCCTGCGCCAGTGCGCGCAGCACGATCTGGTGCCAAAACTGGCAGCAACGCCGGGTCCAGCGCGGTTAGCTGCCCATGCAGCACACGCTGGTCATCCATCATCTGCCGCAGAGCGAGCAGGTCGGATTCAAGGGATTTCAAGCGGCCTACCACCTCACCAACGCGGGCGATGGCGAACCGACCTTCATCCTCAAATGCCGTTGGGTCCTCGAAGGTAACCGTGGGCTGTGCACGCAGATCGCTACCGATCCAGACGCCACCAGCGAAACTTCCCAAACTGAGTGCTAGCACCAGAGCCAAACCCGGCGCCGCAAGCCGCCGCAGGCTAACGACACGGATGTCGTCACGCGTCAGTGATCGGCTTGAAGGAGTGAAAAATGCCATGAGTTATTCCCTAGAACACAAAGCGGCTGCCCCACCAGGCAAGCCGTTGAACGTCCAGGACAATGTGACCGAAACGGGCTTTTTTTTCTGAGGCCTGATGACCGATTACGACCATCGCGCCGCAATTCTTAAGCTGTAAAGCCGATATCGGTCACATTGGCGACGAACGGCAAGGAATCATTACCAACGTCGTCGGTTAGATCCAACCCAACCAGCCCAATAGAAACAGCCCGGCGTTGATGCTCAATGCTGCCATTAGCGTGGTTATGACGATAATCGTGGCGGCGAGCTGATGATTGGAATTGACCGCACGCGCCATGACAAAGCTGGCAGCGGCTGTAGGACTGGCAAAGTAGAGGAACAGAATGCCCAACTCAGCGTCCCGAAAGCCACAGGCCCAGGCCCCCAGTGTCGCGAGGGCGGGCAACCAGACCATTTTCATCAGGCTCGAACTTAGCGCACTGCCGCTACTTTTGCGCAACGCATCCAGTGACAGCGTGGCGCCGATGCAGATGAGCGCCAGCGGCAAAGTCATCTGGGCAAAATACTGCCCCGAGGTCATCAGCCAGCCCGGCAAGACAACTTGCCAATAGGCGAACGGCACTGCCGCCACCACACCGATGATCAACGGATTACGCAGAATACTGAGCAGAATATCCTTCGGTCCGACCTGACCGTCAGGGCTGTAGATGGCGAGGACCATTGCCGAGAGGCTGTTGTAAACCAGAATCACCACACCAGCGAGCACGCCACCGACCGATAGTCCGTAGTCGCCGTAGAGGCTGGTGGCCAGCGCCAGACCGACGATCCCGTTGTTACCTCGAAACGCACCCTGGACATACACCCCGCGGTCGGATGTCGGGCAGCGCCATAGAGCCCAGAGCCAGGCCACGATGAAGGTCGCTATCGTGGCAAGAACGAAATAGAGCAGCAGCGCAGGTTGCAGGGCCGTAGTCAGATCGGCCTTGATGATCGAGATGAACAGCAGCGTGGGCATGGTGCCCTTGAACACCAGCGATGAGGCGGTGTGGACGAACGCCGAGTCGATCCAGCGCAGGCGCATGAGCGCGACGCCGAGAAACAGCATGGCAAACACCGGAGCAGTGACGCTCAGGGTTTGGAGTACAAGGGGAAGCATGAAGAACGCCTGCAACTACGGGAGAGGCAAGCATAAAGCATGAGCTGCGCGAGGGCTCAACCGCCGTGCCATTACGGCGCCTGCCCCCCGCGCAGCCGGATCGCAGCCTTAACGTCTGACCGGGCGCTTCTGCAACTTGCGCTGCAATGTGCGCCGATGCATGCCCAGCGCGCGCGCGGTGGCAGAAATGTTGCCATCGTGCTCACTTAGCACTCGCTGGATATGCTCCCATTGCAAGCGATCGACAGACATCGGATTTTCCGGCACCAGACTATCGAGATCGGCATGCTGCGACAGCAAGGCCGCCAGCACGTCGTCGGCATCGGCAGGCTTGCACAGGTAATTGCAGGCGCCACGCTTGATCGCCTCCACCGCCGTGGCGATGCTGGAGTAGCCAGTCAGGATCAGCACACGCATCTCCGGGTCCAGCTCGAGCAGCTTGGGTAGCAGCACCAAGCCCGAATCGCCCTCCATTTTCAGATCAAGCACTGCGTAGTCGGGGATATCCTGCTTGGCCAGGGCAAGGCCCTCCTCGGCCGAACCGGCGATACTGACCTGCAGGCCACGACGGCTCATGGCACGAGCCATCACCCGAGTGAACGTCGGATCGTCATCCACCAACAGCAGGTGAGGTTGTTCTTCACCCTCTTGCTGCAACTCGTCGGTCATCTGTGCATTTCCTCGCATTGTTCACGAACGGGATCAGGGGCGCACCGAACCATGCGGTAGGCGCAGTTCGGTCAGTGTGCCACCTTCTTCGTGATTGTAGAGCTTCACTGTGCCGCCGGCGCGGGTGACGCTGGCCTGACTGAGAAACAGACCAAGGCCAAAGCCCTTGCCTTTAGTGGTAATGAAGGGCCTGCCAATTTGCTCGGCAATGGCCAGCGGCACCCCAGCCCCATGATCGCGTATGGTCAGCTTCACCCACTGCGCGTCCCAGTCCAGACGTATTTCCAGGTCCTCGGGGCTGGCATCGGTGGCGTTGTTCAGCAGGTTGAGCAACGACTGGCTGAGGTCAGCTGGCGGCATCAGACGCGGCGGACTGCCTAAGCCCATGCAGTGAAAACGATAGGTCGCTTCAGGGCGCATTAGGTGCCAGCGCTGCAGGACCGAGTCGACCCACTCGCGAGCGGTCTGCTCGACGACTGCCTGACGCCGATCAGCCTCGGCAGCCCGAACCAGCTGTCGCAGGCTCTCTTTGCAGAGCTGGACCTGCGACTGCAGCAGCCCGAGATCCTCGCTCAGCTGTGGATCGTTGTATTCCTGGCGCAACTCCTTGAGCAGCACACTCATGGTCGCCAACGGCGTACCCAGCTCATGGGCAGCACCGGCGGCTTGTGTAGCCACGGCGAGCAGCTGTTGATCGCGCATGCTCTCCTCGCGGCGTTGGGCCTGCTGTTGTTCCTGGCGGCGCAACTGTTCAGCCATGCGCGCGACGAAGAACGTAATCAGTGCCGCGGCCAACGCGAAACTCAGCCACATGCCGTAAACCTGCAGCGTCGCGCGCTCGAAGGGTGGCAGGGTCAGCGGGTCGTACCACACCAGCATCAATGTGTAGCCCAACAGCGCAAGACCGGAGAGAACGATGGAGTACAGCCACGGCAGGGTTGCCGCGGCGATGGTCAGTGGCACGAGGTAATAGGAGACGAAAGGATTGGTCGAGCCACCGGAGTAATACAGCAGCGCGCTATGGACCATCAGATCGCAGCCCAGATGCACCGCATACTCGAGCTCGGTGACCGGCCAGGGGCCACGCAACCGCAACGCCGTGCCCAGACAAAGCACGGCCGAGACAGCGAGCGTAATGCCCAACGCGAGCCACGGCAGCGTCAGCAACTGGGTCGCATAAGCCACGCCCACGGCGCCGGACTGCGCAGCCAGCACCACAATGCGGATGAGTGTCAGTAACCGAAGGTTCTGCCGGCTGGCGGACAGCAGCGGGACGGATGCGTACATGGAGTCTCCAACAATTCGGCGGAGTATAACCAAGCCATCTGCCAGCCAGCCGGAAATGCGGCAACTCGACGCACAGGCAGCTGCATACATTTAACGGCGCAGGTACAGTCTTGTGCTATCGCACCGCCCGGTGCTTTTGCCAAGGATCCGCTATGCAATCAACTCCCTTCCGCAGCGCCGCTATCATGGCGCTGGCCACGGGCCTCGTCAGCCTGCCTGTCATTGCCGAGCAACCCCGCTATAACCAAGTCGCCCTGCGCGCCGAAGTCAGCAGCGAAGTTGCGCATGACCGCATGCACGTCACGCTTTACAGCGAAGCACAACACAGTGATCCGGCCCAGCTCGCGGCACAGACCACGACGACCTTGAACCAGGCATTGCAGAGCGCTCGCCAGAACAAGGACGTGATCGTCAGCCAAGGTAGCCGCAACAGCTACCCGGTCTATGACGACAAAGGGCAGCAAATTACCGGTTGGCGAGAGCGCGCCGAGCTGCGCCTTGAAAGCAGCAACTTTGCCAGCCTGTCCAAGCTCACTGCCGAACTGATGAAGAGCCTGAAAATGGGCAGCATGCACTTCAGCGTTTCCGATCCGATTCGCAAGCAGAACGAAGATGCCTTGCTCAAGGATGCCGTCGCCGCATTTCAAGCTCGCGCCCAGCTTGCTACCGAAGCGCTTGGCGGCAACGGCTACAAGCTGGTGAGCCTGAATCTCAACGGCGGCGGTTTTCAGCCCGTGATGCGTCATAGCGCGATGAAAATGGACATGATGGAATCAGCGCCCATTCCCGAGATCGAGGCAGGCAGCCGCCAGGTTACGATCAGCGCTGATGGTGTTATCGAAGTGCAGACGCCTTGACTCAGCTATCTCACGCGTCTACTAGCGGCTGCCTAACGCAGCCGCCAGCCACAATGAAATAAATTATTACAATCTCACAAGCCAAGCTGTACAAGGGCTAGCGGCCTTTCTAACTACCGATATGAGAAGCAACGACAAAGAAAGGTAAATTCTCGTTTACGAATGATTATCATGCGGGCGCCAACGAGACGGCCACAAGGAGCCCGCATGTCTATCCCCTTCTCACGTACCGCCCTGTCCTGCGCCATGATCGGCTGCAGTTTGACGGCTTTCGCCCAGAACTCTCCCGTCACGCTTAATGACACCGTAGTCAGTGCTTCTGGCTTTGAGCAGAAGATCACCGAGGCGCCGGCGAGTATCAGTGTGATCAGCCAGGAGGATTTGCAGCAGAAGCGCTACAGCAACCTCGCGCAGGCCCTGGATGACGTGGAAGGCATTGATATCCGTCAGGGCACAGGCAAGACCGGCGGGCTGAATATCAGCATCCGCGGTATGCCCAGCGACTACACACTCATCCTCATAGATGGACGCCGGCAGAACACGGCCGGCAACGTCACACCGAACGGTTTCAACGAAACATCTACCAGCTTCATGCCGCCCATGTCTGCAATCGAACGGATCGAGGTCATTCGCGGCCCGATGTCGACCTTGTATGGCTCGGACGCAATGGGTGGTGTTGTTAATATCATCACCAAGAGAGTCGCCACCGAGTGGGGCGCTTCGGTAAGCCTGGATCATACCTACCAAGAAAATCGAGATTACGGCGACACTAGCAACACAAGCCTGTATGCCAGCGGCCCGCTGGTAGACGGCCTATTGGGACTTGCTGTTAGAGGTAGTCTGTATGACCGTGGCGAATCCGATCTCTCGTTCGATAACGACAGCCCAGTAAGCAAGCGCGGCGCATCACCTGTAGAAGGTCGCAATCATGTCTTAGGCGCACGCCTGAGTCTGACCCCCAATGAGGCTCACGACATCTCGCTGGACTTCGAGCGTGGCCGTCAGGTCTACAACAACGACAACTGTCAGCTAGGCAATCTAGACGGAAAGAACGGCGGCAGCGCTACTGACGGCTGCACCGTAGACGCGCCTACCAAAGCCAACGGGTATGCTGACGAATTGCGCTTCGAGCGCGACCAGTTTGCGCTGAGTCATACCGGTCGCTTCAGCATCGGTACGTTGGACAGTAGCCTGACGCATAACACTACCGAAACTATCGGTCGTACGATCCCAGGTACCCCCATCGGCGACGCCTATACCGGCTATCCGTCCATCGTCATCGGTGATGACCGCGAGCTCAAGTCCACAGACCTGATCCTCGACACCAAGCTGGTCAGCCCTGTTGGCGAATCGCACATCCTGACTGTTGGCGGCCAGTACTGGGATGCCAAGGTCACAGACAGTATTGCCGACGACGACTTCCAGCAGAAATCATGGGCGATGTTCGTCGAGGACGAGTGGCGTCTTCGCCAGGATCTGGCTTTGACGTTGGGTGCTCGCTATGAGGACCACGAGGCTTTTGGTGGCCATATCAGTCCACGCGCCTATCTGGTGTGGAATACCAACGATAGCTGGACCATGAAAGGCGGCGTTAGCCGTGGCTACAAGACACCAACATTGAACCAGCTTCATGACGGTATCAGCGGCGTTACCGGTCAAGGCACGATCATCACCATTGGCAGTCCTGATCTGGATCCGGAAATCACCACCAACACCGAGTTTGGCGTTTACTTCGATAACCTCAGTGGTTTCAGTGCGAACGCAACCGTGTTCCACAACAAGTTCGAAGACAAGATCGACGACGGCACCCCTATCGCCAACTGCTTCTCTGCTACCAATCCTAACCAGCCGGGCTGCGTTAGCTTCGGCAGCGGCTTCACGCAAGATTCCTTCGCCCAAAGCGTGAATGTCGACGAAGCCGTCACCCAAGGTGTGGAACTGGCTGGGCGCTGGGAGTTCGCCCCGGCTTGGGCGCTGGCGATGAACTACACCTACACCGATAGCGAACAAAAGAGCGGCGCGAACAAAGGTGCGCCACTGACCAACACACCAGAGCATATGCTCCATGCACGTCTTAGCTGGCAGACCACCGATCGCCTCAATCTGTGGTTCAAGGGTGAGTACCGCGGCGAGCGAGCTCGCTTCACAGATCGCTATGAGAACCTGACAGCGGCGAACCAGGCGCTGTATGACGCAGCTGGTGACCTGAAAGCGTATGAGGTATTCCACCTTGGAGGCTCGTTCAGAGCCTCGGAAAACGTGACCCTTAACGCAACGATCTACAACCTTTTCGATAAGGATTTCACCGAAGGGACGTACTACACCACCAATACTGGGTCGACAGGCTGGGCCTCCGATTACATCCAGTCGGCAGCAGCGACAAGCGGCACCCTGGAAGAAGGCCGCCGCCTCTGGCTCTCCGCCAACTTCACCTTCTGACCCATGAACGATCAACGAGCCGGGACCATCCCGGCTCTGTTGTTTCTAGCCCACACAGACCGCAAGCAAAGACGCGAATGTATGCTGTTTGTAAATCTTTAGCATTGCCGCCTCAGTCACCCTAGAATTCGCCCACCTTCCCGTACGATACAAGGACCACCATGCGTTTCTGGCTCGGCACTCTGCGCCAATGGCACTGGATCAGCTCCGCGCTGTGCCTGGTCGGCATGCTGTTGTTCGCGGTAACCGGCATCACGCTGAACCACGCCGGGCAGATCGAGAGCAAGCCGCAGGTGGAAAACCGCGAAGGGCAGCTGCCCGAGCTGCTGCTCAGCAACCTGCAGACCGACCCGCCGGAGGACGGCTTGCCGGCTGAACTTCAGCAATGGCTGGAACAGACCCTGGACCTGCGCCTGGCCGGCCGCGACGCCGAGTGGAGCGATGGCGAACTCTATGTCGCCCTGCCCCGCCCCGGCGGCGACGCCTGGCTAAGCCTGAGCCTGGAAAGCGGCAAGCTGGAATATGAGTCGACCGACCGCGGTTGGATCGCCTACTTCAACGACCTGCACAAAGGTCGCCATAGCGGCGAGGCCTGGAGCTGGTTCATCGATTTGTTCGCCGTTGCCTGTGTGGTGTTCAGCCTCACCGGCCTGCTGCTTCTGCAACGTCATGCCGGCAACCGGCCCAGCACCTGGCCACTGGTTGGCTTGGGCCTGGTGATTCCGCTGCTGCTGGCGCTGCTCTTCATTCATTAAGGACTGCTCATGCGTAAACGCCTGTTGTTGCCCCTCGCCCTGCTCAGCGCCCCGCTGTACGCGGCGGACCTGCAGCTGGACGTGGAAATACCCCGTCTGGATGTTGCCGAATACCACCGCCCCTACGTCGCCATCTGGCTGGAGCGGCCGGATCAGAGCCACGTCGCCAACCTTGCGGTTTGGTACGACACCAAGCTCAAGGACAAGGAAGGCGAGAAATGGCTCAAGGATCTGCGGCAGTGGTGGCGCCGCAGTGGCCGCAGCCTGGAGATGCCGGTCGATGGCGTCAGCGGTGCCACCCGCGCTGTGGGTAGCCACACGCTGAAGTTCTCCGACAAGCAGACGCCACTCCAGACGCTCGAAGCCGGTGAGTACCGCTTGGTGGTCGAAGCGGCACGCGAAGTTGGCGGCCGCGAGCTAATGCGCATTCCGTTCAGCTGGCCACCCCAGCAGAGCGCCGAACATAAAGCCCAGGGCAAGAGCGAACTGGGCGCAATCACCCTCACGCTGACCCCATGAACAGGAACCACGCCATGAAACCCGTCATCAAATGGACCGCCCTGGCCATTGCCGTCTGCCTGCCGCTATCGGCTCAGGCCCACCGCGCCTGGATGCTGCCTTCGGCCACCGTGCTCTCCGGTGAAGAGCCGTGGATCACAGTCGACGCCGCCGTTTCCAACGACCTGTTCTATTTCGAACACGTGCCGATGCGCCTCAAGGGCATCGGCGAAGCGGCTCAGGCTCCGGCAGGCGGCCCGCCGGGCATGCGCCGCCCGACACCAGAGCTGCAGATCATTGCACCCGATGGCTCGAAGGTATCCGCGCAGAACGGTGCTATCGGTCGCTACCGCAGTACTTTCGACGTGCAACTGAGCCAGAAGGGAACCTATAAGCTGGCAGTCGCCAATAGCGGCCTGTTTGCCAGCTGGAAGGAAAAGGGTGAGACGCGCCGCTGGATGGGCTCTGCCGAGAGCTTCGCCAAAGACGTTCCGGCTAAGGCGGATGGCCTCAAGGTCAGCCAGACCAACAGCCGTATGGAAGTGTTCGTGACCTCCGGCGCACCCAGCACCGACGTGCTCGCACCCACCGGACAGGGCCTGGAACTCAAACCAGTCACCCACCCCAACGACCTTTTTGCTGGCGAAGCGGCGGAGTTCGTTTTTCTGCTCGACGGCAAGCCTGCCGCGAATATCGAGATCAGCGTGATACCGGGCGGCAACCGTTACCGCGACGAACTGGGCGAGATCAACGCCAAGACCGACACCGACGGCAAGGTCAGCATCACCTGGCCTGAAGCCGGTATGTACTGGCTGGAAGCCGAGCTGACCACAGACAAGGGTGTGAGCAAACCAGCCACCGAGCGGCGCGCCAGCTACAGCGCCACCCTGGAAGTGCTGGCGCCCTGACGCCCGAATAGCTGCCCGAGCCGCTATCTACGGCTCAGGCAGCGCCGAATTCCGCAACCCCGCCAACGAGTCATGTCTTTGCCCTCGCCTTTCTCATCCGTGCAGCGTATTTCGCCGCTGCTCGGCTGCACCGCCATCGCTGCGCTGCTGCTGTGGTGGCAACCGCCGCGGGCGATCAGTGCTGCGCTGGTAATCGCCACCTACCTGGCAGTGTCGTTGTACTGCTGGCGTAAGCAGCTGTGCTCCCAACCGACACCTGCCGCCACTACGACCGCACTATTGGTGGCCTACTCCAGCCAAGGCGGGCAAGCGCAGCGCTATGCCGCGCACAGCGCAGACCAACTCCGCGATGCTGGCGTGGACGTACAGCTACTGCCGTTGAATGCGTTGGAGCCGAACCGACTACCCGCCCGGCGCATCCTGTTCGTTGTCAGCACCTATGGCGAAGGCGAACCTCCAGACAATGGCGCGCGCTTCGAGCGGAGTCTGGCCGGAGCAAGCCTGGCACTGCACGATCTGGAGTACGCCGTACTGGCATTCGGTGATCGCCAGTACCGTCATTTCTGCGCATTCGGGCAGCGCCTGGATGAGCGACTGAAGCAATGTGGCGCCACACCTCTATTTGATCGCCTGGAGGCTGACAGAGCCGATGCCGGCGTGCTGCGCCACTGGCAGCATCAACTTGCGCATCTGAGTGGCAGCAGCGATTTCAGCGACTGGCTGCCGGCACCCTATCAACGCTGGCGCCTCACCGACCGACGCTGCCTTAACCCCGGTAGCGCCGGTGCGCCAGTGCAGCATCTGAAGCTGGTTCCGATAGACGATCAGCAGCACTGGCGCGCCGGCGATATCGTCGAAGTCGGCCCGCGGCACGACCTCGTGCGCGTGGAAGCGATGCTGCAACACCTCGGGCTCGATCCTCACAGACTCATTGATGGTCAGAGCCTGGCAGCGCACCTAAGCAACCGAAGGCTGCCCGAGACCGCGCAGCTGCGTGCCCTCGACGCTGATGCCCTGCTGGCCCTGCCTGCGTTGCCCCACCGCGAATACTCGATCGCCTCAGTCGCAACCGATGGTTCGCTGCAGCTGGTGGTGCGCGAGGCCAGCTATCCGGATGGCACGCCAGGACTCGGTTCGGGCTGGTTGTGCCGTTATGCCGCGCTTGGCGAAGCGATCGACCTGCGTATCCGTAGCAATCCGTCGTTTCACGGCCCGACTGGCGAGACACCGCTCATTCTGATCGGAAATGGCACCGGCATCGCCGGGCTGCGAGCACACCTGCGCGAGCGCGCCGCCACTTCCCAAGGCTCACGAAACTGGCTGCTATTCGGCGAACGCAACGCCGCCCACGACTTTTTCTTTCATGACGAACTGCAGCGTTGGCTCGATAGCGGCCTACTGGCGCGGCTGGATCTGGCTTTTTCTCGCGATCAGCCGGACAAGCGCTACGTGCAGCACGTCCTACGGGATGCGGCCGACGACCTGCGTCGCTGGGTCGATCAGGGCGCGGCGATCTACGTGTGTGGCAGCCTGGAAGGCATGGGGCAGGAAGTGCAGCAAATACTGCTCGGCCTGCTTGGCCAAGCGCAGCTGCAGCAGCTGACCGAACAGGGACGTTACCGACGGGATTTGTACTGACCCGTGCTACCGCATCGCCTGGGCGTGACGAGATATCAATCAACACCGAGCAGAAACGAAAACGCCCCACATGGTGGGGCGCTCGTGCAGCGATTATGGCTTAGATGTAGTAAGCCTTCAGCGGCGGGAAGCCGTTGAATTCCACCGCGCTGTAGCTAGTGGTGTAGGCACCGGTGGACAGCCAGTAAAGGCGGTCGCCGATGGCCAGGTTCAGCGGCAAGCCGTACTTGTAGTTCTCATACATGATGTCCGCGCTGTCGCAGGTCGGGCCGGCGATGACCACTTCCTCGACCTCACCCTTCTTCTCGGCGTAGATCGGGAATTTGATGGACTCGTCCATGGTTTCGATCAGGCCGCTGAACTTGCCCACGTCGACATACACCCAGCGCTCGACTGCGGTACGCGACTTGCGCGCCACCAGCACCACTTCGCTGACCAGGATGCCGGCGTTGGCGATCAGCGAGCGGCCGGGCTCGAGGATGATTTCTGGCAGTTCGTCGCCGAAGTCTTCCTTGAGGAAACGGATGATCTCTTCGGCGTAGGTTTCCAGGCTGTTGGTGCGGGTGATGTAGTTGGCCGGGAAGCCGCCACCCATGTTGATCATCTTCAGCTCGATGCCGTCTTCTTCCTTCAGGCGCTCGAAGATCACCTTGACCTTGGCGATGGCGGCGTCCCATACGGAAATATCACGCTGCTGTGAACCGACGTGGAAGGAGATGCCGTAGGGCTCCAGCTTCAGCTGACGGGCCAGGATCAACAGATCCATAGCCATGTCGGTCTGACAGCCGAACTTGCGCGACAGTGGCCAATCGGCAGTGGTCGAGCCTTCGGTCAAAATACGCACATAGACTTTCGAGCCCGGGGCGGCCTTGGCGATATTGCGCAGGTCAGCTTCGGAGTCGGTAGCGAACATACGCACGCCCTTCTCGTAGAAGTAGCGGATGTCCTTGGACTTCTTGATGGTGTTGCCGTAGCTGATTCGCTCCGGACCCACGCCACGGGACATGACCTTATCCAGCTCGTAGATCGAGGCGATATCGAAACTCGAACCCTTGTCGCGCAGCAGGTCGATGATTTCCACCGCCGGATTGGCTTTGACGGCGTAGTACACACTGGCGAACTCGAAACCGGCGCGCAGGTCATCGTAGGCCTTGCTGATGGTTTCGGTGTCGATCACCACGAATGGGGTTTCGTGTTGGTCGGCGAACGCCTTCATCTTCTGGAAGGTGGCGCGAGGGTAATAGTCTTCGATCTTGACCGTCATGCGTGGGACTCCAAAAAACGGGAAACAAAAGTCGGATGAGGGATGGAGGGCATCAGCCCTGACAAGAACGCCTGATCAGTTTCCCCACTTTGGTTCGCCTACTTCCCAAGGCATGTCGCCGAGTATCACGGGGGATCTCTCGTCGTCAGTACTTGAGCCGGATGGATCGTTGCCAGCATGGACGTTCGGGCGCGAACTTTAGGACCAAGGGGGGCATAGATCAATCAAAAAAACGTCCCGCGTTCGAGATGTTGTCGATTCAAAACAAAGCGTCATGGAAACTGCACAAATCGGCGATTTCCGCAGCCGTGCGGGCCGCAGCGAAATCCATTTGCCGCTATAATCGCCGCCTTTTTTGACAGACCGACTACTCGTCGACGGGTTCCTTAATTCCGATGACCACTCAGGCCGCCGAAGTCGCGAAGCGCCGTACCTTCGCCATCATCTCGCACCCCGATGCGGGCAAGACCACCATCACCGAAAAGCTGCTGCTGATGGGCAAGGCGATTGCCGTTGCCGGTACGGTGAAGTCGCGCAAATCCGACCGACATGCCACCTCCGACTGGATGGAGATGGAGAAACAGCGCGGCATCTCCATCACCACCTCGGTGATGCAATTCCCCTACCGCGAGCACATGATCAACCTGCTCGACACCCCCGGTCACGAGGACTTCTCGGAAGACACCTATCGCACCCTGACCGCGGTGGACAGCGCGCTGATGGTCCTCGACGGCGGTAAGGGTGTCGAGCCGCGCACCATTGCGCTGATGGACGTCTGCCGCCTGCGCGACACGCCGATCGTGAGCTTTATCAACAAGCTCGACCGCGACATCCGCGACCCCATCGAGCTGCTCGACGAGATCGAGGCGGTGCTGAAGATCAAGGCCGCGCCCATCACCTGGCCGATTGGTTGCTACCGCGACTTCAAAGGCGTGTACCACCTCAAGGACGACTACATCATCGTCTACACGCCGGGCCACGGACACGAGCGCACCGAGGTCAAGATCATCCAGAACCTGGATTCCGACGAAGCGCGCAAGCACATCGGCGACGAGTACGAACGTTTCATCGAACAGCTGGAACTGGTTCAGGGCGCCTGCCACGAGTTCGACCAGGACGAATTCCTCAACGGTCAGCTGACCCCTGTGTTTTTCGGTACCGCGCTGGGCAATTTCGGTGTGGACCACGTGCTCGACGCCGTCGTCGACTGGGCGCCGATGCCGCTGCCGCGCGCGGCCAACGAGCGAGTGGTCGAGCCGGTCGAGGAGAAGTTCACCGGCTTCGTGTTCAAGATCCAGGCGAACATGGACCCCAAACACCGCGACCGCATCGCCTTCATGCGCATCTGCTCGGGCAAGTACGAGAAAGGCATGAAGCTGCGCCACGCGCGCATCGGCAAGGATGTCCGCATCGCCGACGCCCTGACCTTCTTCTCCAGCGAGCGCGAGATGCTCGAGGAAGCCTACGCCGGCGACATCATCGGCCTGCACAACCACGGCACCATCCAGATCGGTGACACCTTCACCGAAGGCGAGAACCTCGGCTTCACCGGCATTCCGCACTTCGCCCCAGAACTGTTCCGTCGCGTGCGTCTGAAGGACCCGCTGAAATCCAAGCAGCTGCGACAGGGCCTGCAGGAACTGGCCGAGGAAGGCGCCACCCAGGTGTTCTTCCCCGAGCGCAATAACGACATCATCCTCGGCGCGGTCGGTGTGCTGCAGTTCGACGTCGTCGCCAGCCGCCTGAAAGAGGAATACAAGGTCGAGTGCGCCTACGAGGCGATCAACGTTTGGTCGGCGCGCTGGATCGAGTGCGATGACAAGAAGAAGCTCGAAGACTTCAAGAACAAGGCCTACGAGAACCTCGCCATCGACGGCGGCGGCCATCTGACCTACCTGGCACCGACTCGGGTAAACCTGAGCCTGATGGAAGAGCGCTGGCCGGATGTGAAGTTCAGGGCGACGCGCGAGCATCACTGACCCAGGAATGCGCCTGCTGCGGGTATAGCGGGCGCATTTGATCGGGCACCGCCGCGAGGCTGCGCCCAACACTGCGACCTCTCGCAAGGATGCGAGAGCCCCGCTTTTCACAAGGAAGTGATATGCCCACCGAACGCCCCTCTGCGCAACAGCTCCAGTTCGCCAGAAATCTTCGAGGCCAACTCACGGATTGCGAGCGCCTGCTGTGGCGACGGCTGCGCAATCGGGGTTTAGCCGGATTCAAATTTCGCCGACAGCATCCGTGCCCGCCCTATGTCCTGGATTTCTACTGTGCAGATTTGCGACTTGTGGTCGAACTCGATGGCGGTCAGCACTTCGACGAAGCTGGTCTGGCGAAAGACCGTTTGCGCACGGCCTACCTGCAGCACCACGGGCTGGAGGTTCTACGCTTCAGCAATCTGGACGTGATACGGAATCTAGAGGGTGTCCTGACTGAAATCTTGAGTTGGATTGATACCCGCCCCCCTCACCCCAACCCTCTCCCCGAAGGGGAGAGGGAGCTGGATTGAGGCAGCCGGATCACTTGTATTCATGCAGACACGGCAGAGCAAGCGAGGGGCGTGAGCACGGCTGTGCCCA
Source organism: Pseudomonas sp. E45-MNA-CIBAN-0222 (assembly GCF_040310405.1). NCBI lineage: Bacteria > Pseudomonadati > Pseudomonadota > Gammaproteobacteria > Pseudomonadales > Pseudomonadaceae > Pseudomonas > Pseudomonas sp. E45-MNA-CIBAN-0222. The sequence continues at coordinate 49,876 of NZ_JBEOPU010000007.1, read as the reverse complement.
TCAAGCAGTTGCAACCCACCAGCACGCTCTCACCCCAGCACCCAATCCGGGGGTTAGCCGATCCACCAAGCTGAAGCCAACCCGGTCCAGTCTCCTCTCCCCTCCGAGGAAAGGGCTAGGATGAGGGGCGGGGTGGCGATGGCTGCGAGTTACTGATCTCCGCTGACGATTGCGACGTTCATCAGTTCACTCTCACCGGCACCCAATCCGCGCATTACCGATACACCGCCCTGAATCCGAGTCTTGACTGAAATCTTGCACCAAATCGGGCCCGCGCCCCTCACCCCAGCCCTCTCCCCAATGGGGAGAGGGGGCCGGATTGAGGCGGCCGGATCACTTGTGCTCATGTAGACCCTGCAGAGTAAGCGAGGGCGTGAACGCGGACTGCCCATCAAGCAGTTGCAACAACCGCCAGCACGCTCTCATCCCCAGCGCCCAATCCTGGCGTTAGCCGATCCGCCAAGCTGAAATCCAACCCGGTCCAGTCCCCTCTCCCTCCCCCTCGGGGAGAGGGGCGGAGCGGCGATGGCTGCGAGTCACTGATCTCCGCTGACGATTGCGACGTTCATCAGTTCACTCTCACCTGCACCCAATCCGCGCACTACCGATACACCGGCCTGAATCCGAGTCTTGACTGAAATCTTGCACCAAATCGAGGCCCGCGCCCCTTACCCCCAGCACCCCATCCTGGCGTTAGCCGATCCGTCAAGCTGAATCCTACCCGGTCCAGTCCCCTCTCCCCTCCGGGGAGAGGGGCTGGTGGCTATGTCGAGCGCCGCAGTCGACGTCGCCACCTGCCCCCGCTTCACCTACTCCTCAAGGGTCCAAGCGATCAAGGAATCACCCAGCTTGGTGCCGAACGATCCATGCCCGCCGGCCATCTGCACCACGTACTGCTTTCCGGTCTTTTCAGAAACGTAGGTCATCGGCGTCGCCTGGCCACCGGCAGGTAAGCGGCCTTTCCACAGCTCCTTGCCGTTTTGCAGATCATAGGCGCGCAAATAGTAATCCAGCGTACCGCTCATAAAGGCCACTCCACCGGCCGTGACGATCGGCCCGCCCAGTGCTGGCGTACCCACCGGGAAGGGAATGCCCAGCGGGGCACTGTCGCGGCTCGTGCCGTTCTTGTGCATCCAGACCTTCTTCATGCTGCGCAGGTCCAGCGCGGTGACGAAGCCCCATGGCGGGGTCTGGCACGGCAGGCCGAGCACCGACATGAACGGCTCCAGCCGCACCATATACGGCGCCCCCAGATTGGGCTGCAGGCCAGTCTCACCGCCACCGGTACGCTCATCGGGGTCGACCTCGCTGCGCTTGACCATTGTCGAGACGAAGGCCAGGTAGTTAGGCGCACCGAACAACAGCTGCCGGCTCGGATCGACCGCCACCGATGGCCAATTGAAGGTACCCACGTTACCCGGATAGATCAGCGAGCCCTGCTCCGACGGCGGCGTGAAGTCGCCCTCGTAACGCAGCTTGCGGAACTGGATGCGGCACATCATCTGGTCCAGCGGAGTGCCGCCCCACATGTCGCGCTCGCGCAGCGGTTCTTGCGGGGCGTAGCTGACGGCCGATGCGGGCTGGGTCGGCGCGGTGAACTCGCCGTAGTCGGTGCCTTGCGGCACGGGCACCTCTTCCACCGGCACGATCGGCTCGCCGGTGCGCCGGTCGAGGATGTACAGATCGCCACGCTTGGTCGGCTGGATGATGGCCGGCACCTGACCTTGGGGGCCGTCGATGTCCACCAGCGTCGGCTGCGATGGCAGGTCGCGATCCCAGAGATCGTGGTGAACGGTCTGGAATTCCCAGCGCACCTGGCCGGTGGCCAGGTCCAGCGCCACCAGCGCGTCGGTGAAGCGCTCGGACTCCGGCGTACGCGGCTGCGCCCACTGGTCCGGCGTCTGGTTACCGGTGGGGATGTACACCAGGCCCAACGACTCGTCAGCGGTGGCGATGGTCCAGGAGTTCGGCGTGCTGCGCACGTAGGTTTCGCCGGGTGGCAAGGGCTCTGTGGCGTCCGGATTGCCTGGATCGAAATTCCACACCAGCTCGCCGCTGCGCACGTCATAGGCGCGAATCACGCCGCCGGGTGAATCCACCGCGCCGTTGTCGGTGATCGAACCGCCGACGATGACCAGTTTCTCGGTAACCACCGGTGGTGAAGTCGGCAGATAAACACCCAAAGCATCCTTACCGAGTCCAGCCTTCAGATCCACCACGCCGGCATTGCCGAAGTCTTCACAGAGCTTGCCGTCCTCGACATCCAACGCGACCAGCGTGCCGTCGTTGGTCGGCAAAAACAGTCTTCGTGCACAGCGCGCAACTGGCTGCTCGGACGGCGCCGTCGCTGCGGGCCCATAGGCCGTGGCGTCATGGAAGGCGAGGCCGCGACAGGTCATGTGCTGGTAGTACTCAGCATCGCGATTGATGCTCGGGTCGAAACGCCAGCGCTCTTCACCGCTGTCGGCATCGACGGCGACGGCGATGCTGTGCGGCGTGCAGATGAACAGGTTGTCGCCAACCTTCAACGGCGTCACCTGATAGGTGATCTCGCCAGGGTCACCCTCGCCGGAAAGATCACCGGTGTGAAACTCCCAGGCCTTCTTCAGCTTGCCGACGTTATCCGGCGTGATCAGATCGGCCGTCGAGTAACGATCGCCGCGGTCGGAGCCACCGTAGGCTTTCCATTCGCTGGCAACCCGACCGGCCTGCCCCTCGGGGTTCATGCCCTGCATCTGCGCGTCGCTGAATTCACCCGTGATCGAGTGATAATCCTGGGTCAGCGAGTACCCGGCGATCAGCGCGCCGGCCAGCAGCCCCAAGCCAAGCAGGCCGCTGGCGCCATCACGCCAGACCAGCCGATCGCCGACGTAGCGATTGACGAAAGGCAGAATCAGCCAGAGCCCGAGGATGCACCAGAGGTCGATTCGCGGCGCCAACTGCCACCAGTCGAAGCTGACTTCGTACAGCGTCCACGCCAACGTCGCCAGCAGCAGCACCGCGTAGAGCCAGATCGCGGCGCGACGCCGAGCGAACAACAGCCCGGCCACGCCTAACAGCCCTATACCAGCCAGCAGGTAATACCAAGAGCCACCCAGCATCGCGAGGTAGCCGCCGCCGACCGCCATCAGCGCCCCCAGCAGCAGGACCACCACGGCGGTCAGGGTGATGCGCATGGGCCGCGGCCCGTAATCGATACTCATGCAACGCTCTCCAGCCGATTCATTTACAAAACAAAAAGCAAAAAGCCGGCGAAACTTTCTGACACAAAGTCTCGCCAGCTTTCAGTGGATACGATGGACAGGGCTTTAGTTCAGCCGCTCTGGAGAGCGCTTACGCCGTCGCCCCAACGCTGAGCGGTTGCGTTTCAGGCCGCTTGATCACAGCATAGATCACCCCCGTCACCAGACTGCCGGCGAGGATCGCGACGAGATACAGCAGTGCATGATTGATGGCGTTCGGAATCAGCAGCACGAACAGCCCGCCATGCGGCGCCAGCAGCTTCGCGCCGAAAGCCATGGACAGCGCACCGGTCAGCGCACCACCGGCGATGCTGGCGGGGATCACCCGCAGCGGGTCCTTTGCAGCGAAAGGAATCGCGCCTTCTGAAATGAAGCAGCAGCCCAATACCAACGCGGCCTTGCCGGCTTCGCGTTCGGTCTGCGCGAACTTGCGCCGGGCGAGCAGCGTCGCGATGCCCATGCCGATGGGCGGCACCATTCCCGCGGCCATGGTGGCGGCCATCGGCGCATAGCTTTGCGAGGCGAGCAGTCCGACGGAGAAGGCATACGCGGCCTTGTTCACTGGTCCGCCGAGGTCGACGCACATCATGGTGCCGAGCAGGAGCCCGAGCAGGATGGCGTTGGACGTGCCCATGGTGTCGAGGAATTCGGTGAGCCCGGCAAGCATCTTCGCCACCGGCGTGCCGACGATGTAGATCATCACAAGGCCCGTCACCAGGCTGGCCAGCAGCGGGATTATCAGGATCGGCTTGAGCGATTCGATACTGGCCGGAAGTGGAATCCAGCGACTCACCGCCTTGGCCGCATAGCCGGCCACGAAACCGGCGATGATCCCGCCGATAAAACCTGCTCCCAGGGTGCCTGCCAACAGCCCACCGATCATGCCGGGCGCCAGGCCCGGGCGATCCGCGATGGAATATGCGATGTAGCCCGCCAGCAGCGGCACCATCAACTGGAAGGCCGTTTCGCCGCCGATCTTCATCAAGGCGGCTGCTAGCGTGCCCTCCTCCTTGAATGCCTCGATGCCGAACACGAAGGACAGTGCGATCAACAGACCGCCGGCCACCACCATCGGCAGCATGTAGGACACACCCGTCAGCAGGTGCTTGTAGACGCCGGTCTTCTCGCCCTTCTGCTCACCACCCGCGCTGGCAGCGACGTCTCCAGCGAGCACCGCGCCCTCTTCCAGCGCCCGATCCAGAGTCGCATCAGGCTGCTTGAGCGCAACTCCGGTGCCACAGCGAAACACGCGCTTACCGGCGAAGCGGGCCACATCCACCTCGATGTCGGCAGCCAATAGCACCACGTCGGCCGCGGCGATGGCGTCCGCTTCCAGCACATTGCGCGCCCCCACCGATCCGCGGGTTTCAACCTGCAGGTCGTAGCCCTTGCGAACCGCAGCCTGCTGCAGCGCTTCGGCCGCCATAAAGGTATGCGCAACACCGGTCGGGCACGCTGTGATGGCAACCAGCTTGGGCTTGCGGCCGGTGTGTGCGGCGTCGGCCTCGTCGTCCTGTTGCAGTTCGCTCGCCGTGTCCGCGGCGCTGCGCAGGAAGCCTTCCGGATCGAGCAGTGCCTCGGATGGGGTCGATTGCGCGACGCGCTTGCCGATGAAGCGCTGCAACGACAATGGGCCAGTTTTCACCACGATCACCAGATCGGCATTGGCGATCTGTGCAGGCGTCAGCGGCGAGCCAATGGCCTTGGGATCGTGGACTTCCACTGCAGTCGACCAGCCCAGGCGATGAGCAGCCGCTTCGAGTAGGCGTGACGTCAGTACGCTGGTGACCATTCCATTGGGGCAGGCCGTGACGATGAGAAGATTCATTCCTTCACCTCTTGTTCGATTTATTGGCTCAGCGGCTGGAGACGCACTGCGGCCTGAAGTTCGGCCAGTTGCGCCGTATCGGTGATGCCAAAGCCGACCTGCCCAACCGCTTGTGCGGCGATGGCAGTGGCATGCGCGAGGGTGCGCTCTGCCGGCCAGCCTACGAGCAGGCCATGCAGCATCCCGGCGAGCAGCGAGTCGCCTGCACCGACGGTGCTGATCACCTGAACCTTGGGCGGCTGGGCGTGCAGTGCTTCGTCTGCGGTGAACCAGCTGACACCGTCAGCACCTTGCGAAATCACCACGTGCTCGATGCCTTCGCTTTGCAGTCGCCGCGCTTCGGCCAGCAGCGCCGAAGATCCGGAGAGATCAACACCACGGGCCTCGGCCAGCTCCTCCTCATTGGGCTTGATCAGCCACGGCCGGGTCGCCAGCCCGTCTCGCAACGCGACGCCGCTGGTATCCAGCGCCACCCGCACGCCGAGCGCTTTGAGCGAGTTCAGTAGCTGGACGAACCACTGACTGTCGATGCCCCGCGGCAAGCTGCCGGCTACCACCACGAGGTCATGAGCAGGTGCCAGACGCTGGAGCCGAGCCAGCAGCTCATCGCACTGCGCCTCGGTCACGGCGAGCCCCGGGCCATTGATATCGGTGACCCGCCCATCCGTCTCGGCCAGCTTGAGGTTGCTGCGGGTTTCACCGGCGACACGGACGAACTCATCAGTGAAGCCCCGCGCGCCGAACAGCTGTTCAAAGGCTTGCGGATTCGTTTCCCCAAGAAAACCGGTGACGGTCAGCTGATGGCCGAGATCCGCTAGCACCTGCGCCACGTTGAGGCCCTTTCCTGCAGCATGAACCTGCAGGCTTTCGCTGCGATTGACCTCGCCGAGGCGCAGGAATGGCAGTTGGACGGTCAGGTCCAGTGCCGGGTTGAGGGTAACGGTCAGCACGCGAGCCATCAGCAGTGCTCCCCGACGAAGGCGCGAACTTCATGGGCACCCGGCAACATCAGGGCTTGCTGAGCGAGTTGCTGGCAGGCGGCGTAATCCAGCTCGCGGACCCGCGCCTTCACCAACGCGATGCTGCGCGCCGAGACGCTTAGCTCATCCACGCCCAGGCCCACCAGCATCGGCACCGCCAGTGCATCAGCGGCCAGTTCACCGCAAACGCCCACCCACTTGCCGTGCGCATGAGCGGCCTCGACGGTCATGCTGATCAGCCGCAGCACCGCCGGGTGCAAGCCATCGGCCTGCCCTGAAAGCGTCGGATGCCCGCGATCGATGGCCAGGGTGTACTGGGTGAGGTCATTGGTGCCAATGCTGAAGAAGTCGACTTCCTGCGCCAGCACCGGCGCGATCAGCGCTGCGGACGGGATCTCGATCATGATGCCGACCTGCAGATCCGCCACAGGCAGCTCAACGCGCAGGCGGTCGACCATGGCCTTGGCGCTACGCCATTCATCGATGTTGCCGACCATGGGGAACATGATCCGCAGCGGGCGGCCATCGGCCGAGGCGAGCAACGCGCGCAACTGGGTTTCGAGGATGTCCGGGCGCTGCAAACTCAGGCGAATGCCGCGCACGCCGAGGAAAGGATTTTCTTCAGCGGGCATCGGCCAGTATGGAAGCGGCTTGTCACCGCCGACATCCAGCGTGCGCACCACCAAGGGGCGCCCTTCGAGGGCTTCCAGCACGCGGCGGTACTCGGCTTCCTGAGTTGCCTGATCTGGCGCCTGAGAGTGGTTCATGAACACCAGCTCGGTGCGCAGCAGACCAATGCCTTCGGCGCCCATCGCCACGGCTTCCGGAGTTTCGCCGGCCGCGCCGATGTTGGCAGCAATTTCCACAGGATGGCCGTCGCGAGTGATGGCAGGCTCCATGCGTCGCTCGTTTGCCAGGCGCTTGCGCTCTTCCCGCGCGGCGCGCTCGCTACGGGCATGCTCCAGCTGCGCATCGGTCGGCGCGACCAGCAGCTCGCCACGCTCGCCATCGAGCAGCAATAACGTATTGCGCGCCAAGCCGAGCACACCCGGCCCGGCACCGACGATGGCCGGAATGCCCAGTGCCCGGGCGATGATCGCGCTATGCGAGGTGGCACCGCCGCCAGCGGTAAGAATGCCTGCGACGCGCTGGGCGTTGAGCGTGGCGACGTCCGACGGCGCCACCTCGTCCATCACCAGGATGTAGGGCTCATCTGGGGCCTGATCGGCTTCCACACCTGTCAGGCAGGCCAGCACACGGCGACCCACGTCACGCAGGTCGGCGGCCCGCTCGGCCAGCAGCTTGTCGTGCAAGGCCTCCTGCTGCTGCGCCGCAGTTTCGATTTCCTCCATCCAGGCGGCTTCGGCGCTCAATCCTTTTTGCAGACGCGCCTGGACTTCCTCGCGCAGCGCCGGGTCACGCAGCATGGCCTGATGGGTAGTAAAGATGTCGCGGATGCTGGCGACCTGACTCTCATCGATCAGCGTGCCGATCTCCGCATGGACCTTGTCCAGCGCCGCATCCAGCCGCTGCAGTTCGATCACCGGAGACTCGCCGCGCTTGGGGTAGTCGATCACCTGCGGCTTGCGTACCAGGACCGGACCGATGGCGATGCCGGGAGAAGCAGCAATACCATTCACCAGATCACCCGCGCGCAGGGCGGTCTGCTCAATGGCCGACTCATCGGGTTGCGCGGCGATCACCGATTGCTCCGCCTCACCCGGGGCCGGTAAGGGTTCAACTTCTTCCCCCAGCCCCTCTTCTACTGCACGCACCAGGGCAGGCAACGCATCATCTGAAATAGAAGGCTCGGCCATGAATTCCAGCACTTGACCGCGATGCGCACCCATTGCCAACAGCTTGCTCAGGCTCTTGACCGATACCCCGGCGCTCTCACTACCAGCCAGCCGCACGCGAATTTCGCCTTCGAACGCCTGGGCGATCTCGGTCAGCACTTTGGCCGGGCGCGCATGCAGCCCATGGGCATTGGCCAGCGGCACCTGGGCGCTCGGCCAGTCTACTGGCACGTCCCCGCCCAGAGCTTCGAGCACCGTGCGACTGGATGTCGCCCGGCTCAGCTCCTGACCACGACCCTCGATCAGCAGATTGCACAGCCGTTCGAGCATGGCCTGATGCGCTTCCCCCATGCTGGCCAGCACGAAAAGCCCATTGAGCGGCTGACCCTGATGCTCAAGATTCGAGACTGGCGTGACGAAAGCGAGACCAGGACGCTGCACCGACTGCTCGCTGCTCAACCACCAGAGGCCGTCCCCCAGCGGCAGCGACTGTCCAAGCGGCAGACTGGCATTGAAGCCGGGCTCCACGCACTGCGCACGCTTGAGCAGCTTGACGCCCTGCCAGGCCAACTCGTCGAAATCATCCGCCGCGACACCCAGCGAGATCAGCTCGCCATCAAGCGCCAGCGCCTGCGGCGCGCCCTGCAGCAGGTCGATGATCGCCTCTGGGACGTCAGCTTTCTGCAGCCCCTCGCTCAGATCGCCCTCACCCAATGCCCGGGTCAGCAGCTGCAACAGGCGCAGGTGCTCGTCGGAGCGCGCCGCGATGCCGATGGCGAGATACACCAGCTGGCCGTTGCCCCAATCGACGCCGGCCGGAAAATGCAGCAGCCGCACGCCGGTGATGAACACCTGATCACGGGTTTCCGGCGTGCCATGGGGGATCGCGATGCCCTGCCCGAGAAACGTCGAACCCTGCGCTTCGCGCGCACGCAGCCCGTCCAGATAACCCGGCGCGACCAGCCCATCAGCCACCAGCACTTCACCCAGCAGGGCCAGCGCGGCAGGCTTGTCCACCGCCGTCTGGTGCATATGGATGTGCTGCGCATTCAACTCAAGCATGAATAACTCCTGCGGGGCTCGCGATTGTTGTAGTCGCCGACGAGAGCCGGCATCACCCGAATCCTGGGCTGGCGCTTCTGACCAAAGGCCTGCTGAAACGTTTCACCTAAGACTGGCACATTACGCAATATTGGGTAATTCTAGAAGCCCGAGTTCAAACCATCTGTCTAGGATCCGAGTTGAAACTGACCGACATCGCCCGCCTCGCCAACGTTTCGGTAACCACCGCCAGCTACGTGCTCAACGGCAAGGCCGCGCAGCGTCGCATCAGCCCAGCCACGGTTGAACGGGTAATGGCTGTAGCCGAACAGCAGGGTTTTCAGCTCGATCAACAGGCCGCGGGCCTGCGCCGCGGGCAGTCGCGAACGCTGGGTTTAATCGTCCCGGATCTGGAAAACCCCAGTTATGCACGGCTGGCCAAGCTACTCGAGCAGCGCGCCCGGTTGCGTGGTTATCAGCTGTTGATCGCGGGGTCCGATGACGAGCCGGACACGGAACGCCAGGTCATCCAGGTGTTGCGCTCGCGCCGCTGCGATGCACTGATCGTCGCCAGCTGCCTGCCGGCTGATGACACCAGCTACCGCAAGCTCCAGGCAGGCGGGACGCCTGTCATTGCGCTTGATCGGGCACTGGATGCCGAGCATTTCTGCTCGGTGATCAGCGATGATCGCGAAGCAGCAGCGCAGCTGACGCGCTCCCTACATACCCCAGCCGACGCACACATCGCCCTGATCAGCGCACGCCCCGCATTGCCTATCAGTCAGCAGCGCGAAGAAGGTTTTCGCCAGGCACTCTCGCAGCACATAGGCCAGGTCAGCATCCTGCGTGCCGACCAGTTCAGCCGCGCCTGCGGCCGCGAACAAATGCTCGCTCTGCTCGATCGCGGCCCGCTGCCCGATGCCCTGATCACCACCGCCTATGTCTTGCTCGAAGGCGTCTTCGATGCGCTGCGCGAACGCGATCTACTCTGGCCGGAGCACTTGCGGCTGGCGACCTTTGGCGACGCGCAGTTGCTGGATTTCCTTCCTATCCGCGTCAATGCGATCTCCCAGCAGCACGAGCAGATTGCCGAGCGAACCCTGGAACAGGCGATCCGCGCCATCGAGCAAAGTGACTACCGTGCCGGCGTGATCGCCATCGAGCGCGAGCTGAAAGTACGCCGTGACTGACGCCGCTCTTGCGGCCACGGACACGCTGGCGGAAGCTTGTCGTCTTTCGAACCGCCCGCTCTCCCAGATGAATATCGAACAGATTACCCAACGCCTGCATGCCATCCGCGACAGCAACGACTGGCAGCGCTTTCACAGCCCGAAAAACCTCGCCATGGCCGCCAGCGTGGAAATGGCCGAACTGGTGGAAATCTTCCAGTGGCAGACCGAGGACGAGTCGCGTCGGCTGCCGCCCGACAAACTCGAACATGCCGGGCAGGAAGTCGGCGACATCCTCATGTACCTGTTGCTGATGTGCAGCGAACTGGGCATCGACATGGAACAGGCGCTGCTGGCCAAGCTGGCCGATAACGAGCGGCGGTTCACTCGATGAGCGATCGGCATTTCGACGAGCTGGCGACGCGCTTTGCCGAGAAAATCTATGGCGGCGCCAAGGGCGCGATTCGCCTCGCCGTACTGCAGGCGGACTTGTCCGAGGTTCTGCCGCAGCGGCCGTTGCGGGTTCTCGACGTCGGTGCCGGCCTCGGCCATATGAGCCTGTGGCTGGCGCGCCAGGGCCATGAAGTAACCCTCGCCGAGCCCGCCGAACCCATGCTCGAGGGCGCCCGCGCGCAGTTCGCCGACGCGGGCCTGAACGCCACATTTGTTCAAGCGCCTTGGCAGGAGATCGAAAGCCAGGTCGAGGGCCGCTTCGATCTGGTCATCTGCCACGCCGTGCTGGAATGGCTGGCCGAGCCCCAGGCGATCCTGCCGGTGTTGCATCGCCTGGTTGCCGAAGATGGCTGGCTGTCGTTGGCCTTCTATAACCGCGATGCACTGATCTATCGCAACCTGCTCAAAGGCCACTTCAAGAAGCTGCGCAGTCAGAGCTATGCGGGTGAACGTCAGAGTCTGACGCCACAACAGCCACTCGACCCGCGTGAGCTGGCGGCGCAACTAGCGCCGTACTGGCAGGTCGAAACAACCAGTGGCGTGCGCGTGTTCCATGACTACATGCCCGCCGATTTCCAGGCCCGCACCGAGCCTGCCGAACTGATCGAGATGGAACTGGCCTACCGCCGCCATCCGCAATTTGCCGGTCTCGGGCGCTACCTGCACTGGATGTGTCGGCGGCACTGAGCGCCGACCGGGAGGTCTTCATGTCGATCCGCGCTTTTCTGCCCCTGCTCTGTCTGAGCCTGGTGGCCTGCCAGAGCAAGAACCCCTACACCGAAGACTCGGCGCCGATTCCGCCGGCTCCGCCGGTCGAGCAAATTCAGTCGCCGACTTACCCGGCGGCCCCGCGCGACTTCTCCAGCTACCAGAGTTGGAGCTGGCGAACTCCACCGGCCGGCACGGCCTCGATCACCGGTGAGGAGCTGCAGGAGATGGTGGCCGGCGCGCTCGATCAGCGCGGTTTGCGGCCTGCCCCAGGCAACGGCAAAGGCGATGTGCTGGTTGCTGCCGGCGCCAGCAAGGAAACGCGGGTACGCCAGACCTATGACCACTACGGCCCGCAGGTCGGCGTTGGCCGCTATGGCGGCGGCTACGGCTCCGGATATGGCGTCGGGACCAGCGTGCCCCTCGTGCGCAATTATGAAGAAGAGGTGATTTCGGTACGGATCGAGATGTTCGACGCCGCCTCAGGCCTGTCCGTCTGGAGCAACCGGGCCGAAGCACGGAGTGGCGGCAACCGAGCCAAACAGCAGGATGCGGTGCGCCAGGCGGTGCAGCGCGCACTCGAAGACTATCCGCCACGCTGAGCGCGACAATGTGGTCTAGGCCCGAAACTGCGTCACGCCTAGACTGAGCAGATTCCACACCGGGAGAGCGATCATGTTCCGCCGCCTGTTGCTGATTCCCCTTCTACTCGCGCTGGCTGCGTGCCAAGGGCCGCAAGTGCAGCGTGATTTCGATCCCGCGCGGGATTTCTCCGCCTATCGTGCCTGGAGCTGGAAAGAGCCAGCGCTGCAATACCGGCCCGACGACCCTCGCATCAAGAGCGACCTCACCGAACAGCGCATCCGCGATGCAGTTGCCGACCAGCTCGATCAGCGAGGCCTACGCCCGGCCACTGCTGATAGCGCAACGGACGTCAACGTGCAGGCCTGGTATATCGTTGATCAGCGCACTCAGCAGTACAGCACGACCTCCGGCGCCTGGGGCAATCCCTGGTATGGCTATTGGGGCGGGCCGATGTTCACCGATACCCGCACTATCGATTATCAGGTCGGCACCCTGCAGATCGACTTGTATGACGCCACCGACGGCAAGCTGGTCTGGCGCGGCAGCGCCGAGCAAGTGTTGAGCAGCCGTCAGGGAACGCCCGACGAGCGCGCCGGCAACCTGCGTGAGCTGGTGGCACGGGTTCTTTCGCAGTATCCACCACACTGAACGATTTCACCTGAGCAGCCACAACGCTGGCGAGGCACTGCCTAGCGCACCATAATGTCGCGCCCCTGACTCTGGAGACTCGACATGCCCGCCGTTGCCTGGTGGTTACTGACCCTGCCGTTCATTGCTGGCGCACTGCTGCCGCTACAGGCAGGAATCAACGGCCAGGTAGCGCGTCACCTCGGCAATGTAATGGGAGCGGCGCTGCTCTCGTTCGCCGTAGGGACGCTGGCGCTGCTCGTAATTGTATTGATCCAGCGCGATATGCCGGCGCTGCAGACGCTCAAAAGCCTGAATTGGTGGCATTGGTCTGGCGGTTTGCTCGGCGCGTTCTTTATCGCCACCGCCGCCTTCGCCGCGCCACGCACCGGGGCGCTGCTATTCATGGCCCTATTGCTCGCCGGCCAGTTGTTCGTCGCCCTGCTACTGGATCACTTCGGCTGGGCCGGATTTCGCCAGTCTTCCATAAGCGTGGGTAAAGTGGCCGGCCTGCTGCTGGTTTTTGCTGGCGTCTGGCTGATTCAGCGCGGCTAGCAGACCGGCAAAGACAGGGTCAGTCGTGCTCGAAGGCGTAGAACAGGTTGGGTTCGCTGACCAGGTAGAGGTTGCCGCGTGCATCGAGGGTCATGCCCTCGGCCTGCGGGACGCTACGCTCGAGGCCGGCAAAACCGCTCCATAGAGAACGAAAGCTGACCAGTTCGCCCTTCGCATTCAGCTCCAGCATCATCTTTGCCTCGTCGCTGAGCAGTACGAGGTGTCCAGTTCGCTCATCGAAATGTACCGATGAGAGATCACTGGCCATATCCAGCTTCTCGATCCAGGCCTCGCGGTCGATGATCTTGACGTCCAAGTTGCCCTCAAGGCTGCGCTTGAGGCCTTGGATCTCGTAGAGCTTGCGTGGTGAGTGCTCCTTGACCACGAATAGGCGGTCACCGGCCCGGTCGTAACCAAGCCCCTCGAAACCCGAGTTCTCCTCGTCAAACAAACGAAGCGTGAGTGCTTGATAGTCGCTTCGCTTCAACGGGCGGACAGTGTCGGGAATCTGAACAATAACCAACGACTGCTTACGCTCCTCGGCCAGCACCAGCAGGCCATCGCCGAGATAGGTAACACCCTCTACATCCTCGAACTCCTCGAGCGGATAGCGCGCAATGAAGCCGCCGTTGCGATCCAGGGCAACCAGCTCCTCCGGGTTGTTGACCACCGCCCAGAGATGATCTCGCTGCTCATCGTAGGTCAGCCCGGAAAGATTGTCCTTAACCGAAGCTACTGGCAGTGCGTCGATCTTCACCCTGTATTCCGGCAGCCACAGACTACGCCGCTCCCAGGTGTCTTCATGCCAGGTGGTTTTCAATGCGTAGAACAGACGCTCATCCAGATGAATGAAGGATGCGGCATAGAGCAGGCTAAAAAGAGCGCAGCCATACCACCAGACAGGGCGCAGCGTCGCGAATCGTCCCAGCTGCGCTCTGGCAAGGGCTCGCATCATTAAAGTTCTCGTTCAGGAAATCGTAGACAGGCTGCCTGGAGCTTGTTGCAGTTGCATGAAGGCTGATTGCCAACCCGGTCGGCCCAGGCAGCAACGCTGAGACCTCCTTTCCCGGCCAGTGGTTCCAGGCCGGCAGCAGCGATGTTTGGAACTCTCAGGCCTGCTCGACAGCCCAATGCCCAAGGCTGCGCTCACGCGCCGCAATCGAACGTTCAGGAGAGTGATACATGCGGGTAGAAGGATTCTTCGAATGGCTGGGACAAGCGCTGGGCTCGGTCATACGCTTCATCGTCGAGGCGCTGGGCGACTTCTTCGGCCTGTTCGCCCGGGCCGGGCACAATTTCCTCGAGGGGCTCTCACGCACCCTGGGCATGGATCGTTCGCTGATCAGTCTGGTGGCACTGGCGATCGGCCTTTTGTTGCTGGTCGCAGCGGTACGCTCATTCTTTCGCGGCTCGATCATCGGTGGGCTGATCTGGCTGTTCCTCGGACTGTGGCTGCTGAGCTGGTTGATTCACTGACGCGCAGCCTAAAGCTCGGGCTTTTCCTCTTTTATCGCATGCCACGTATAGTGCCGGGCCGCCCCGGAGGCCCGTAATGTCCAGCATGCTTGCCGCCTGGCGCCACACGCCCACCCACAGCAAGGTATGGGCGCTGGCGGCGCCGATGATCCTGTCAAACCTTTCCGTTCCGCTGGTCGCACTAGTGGACAGCAGCGTGATCGGCCATCTGCCGCACGCGCATCAGCTGGGTGCCGTGGCAGTTGGCGGCAGCCTGTATACGTTGCTGGTCTGGGTGATGGGCTTTCTACGCATGGGCACGACGGGCTTCGCCGCCCAGGCGGCCGGCCGCGAAGACGGCGGGGCCCTGCGCCAGATCCTGTTGCAGGGGTTGCTGCTGGCACTCGGTTTCGCGCTGTTACTGGGCGCGATCGGCGTACCGCTGAAGGGCGCCGCGCTACAGCTCATGCAGCCCTCCGCTCAGCTCGACGAACTCACCCGCGATTATTTCCACACGCGCCTGTTCGGCCTGCCAGCGGCGCTGGCCAGCTACGCCTTGATCGGCTGGTTTCTCGGGACGCAGAACGCCCGCGCACCGCTGGCCATCTTGCTGACGACAAACCTGATCAACGTGGCGCTGGACCTGTGGTTCGTGCTCGGCCTCGACTGGGGCGTGGCCGGCGCCGCGCGCGCCTCGGTGATCGCCGAATGGAGCGGCGCGCTGCTGGGCCTTGCCCTCACCCGCAACGCGCTGGCCCGCTATCCCGGTCGAGTCGATACCCGCGCATTGCGCCGCTGGCTGAGCTGGCGGCCGCTGATGTCGGTCAACCGCGATATTTTCCTGCGCTCACTAGCGCTGCAACTGGTGTTTTTCCTAGTGACGGTACAGGGCGCACGGCTGGGCGATGCAACAGTCGCCGCCAACGCTCTGCTGCTCAACGGCCTGTTGCTGACCGCGCACGCTCTCGACGGACTGGCACACGCCGTAGAAGCCCTGAGCGGCCATGCCATAGGCGCCCGTGACCGCAAGACACTGCAGCGCGTGATGGTCGTCGCGGGCGGCTGGTCGCTACTAGCCAGCGTTGTCTTTGGTCTGTTTTTCCTTTTTGCCGGCCACGTGTTCATCCAAATGCAAACCGACATCGCCGAGGTACGCCAGACTGCGCTGACCTACCTGCCCTATCTGGCAGCGCTCCCGCTGATCGCGGTGTGGAGTTATCTGCTCGATGGGCTGTTCATCGGCGCCACACGTGCGAGGGAAATGCGCAACAGCATGCTCCTGGCGGTAGGTCTGACGCTGCCGCTGGGCTGGCTACTGCAAGGGCTTGGCAATCACGGCTTGTGGCTGGCATTTCTGAGCTTCATGCTGATGCGCGGCGTCTGCCTCGGTGTGCTCGCTCAGCGCCTGCAGCGCCGCGGAGCCTGGTTTACCATGGGCGCGCCGAGCACCACACACTCCGAAGGACCCTGAACATGGCCTACGCCATCGCCGCCTATCTGCATTTTCTGGCGATATTCCTGCTCTTTGCCCTGCTGCTGCTGGAGCACCATCTGTTCCGGCAGCCGCTGACGCTGGAGCGCGCGCGCAGCCTGTTCCGCATCGACATCGCCTTCGGCATCACCGCGGCGGCGGTACTGGCCAGCGGAGCGGCGCGGGCAATCTTCTATGGCAAAGGTCTGGACTATTACCTGAAGAACAGCCTGTTCCATGCCAAGGTCGGCCTGTTCGTGATGGTCGCGGTACTTTCCATCTATCCCACCCTGACGTTCCTGCGCTGGCGCCCGGCCTTGTCCGCTGGCCAGGCACCGATCATCTCGGACAACAGCGCCAGGTGGGTCAAGCTGACCATCCGCTTGGAGCTGCTGCTACTCCTGCTGATCCCATTGCTGGCGGCACTGATGGCGCGCGGCTTTGGCGTCATGCCCGGCTGACGCCGGGCTCGCCACTCAAGGCGTCAGATAGGAAGACCGCGTTAGGCCCAGTCGCAACGCATCGATGTACTGGGTGCGTTCCTTAGCACTCAGCTTGGCGCTGGCGACCTTGTCGCGGTAGTAGGTCATCAGCTCCTCGGGCGACAGGTGCACGTAGCGCAGCATGTCCTCGATGGTGTCGTGGGTCTCGATGCCGGCGTGGTAGTAGCTGCCGTCCTCGCGCTGGTAGACATTCACCGAGTCGGTATCGCCGAACAGGTTGTGCATGTCGCCGAGAATTTCCTGGTAGGCGCCGACCAGGAACACGCCGAGGAAGTACTCCTCGCCGGGCTGCACCTCATGTACCGGCATGCTGCTCTCGATGCTCTGCTCGTCGACGTACTGCTTGATCTTGCCGTCCGAGTCGCAGGTCAGGTCCTGCAGCACGGCGCGCCGCACCGGCTCCTCGCTCAACCGATGCAGCGGCACAATCGGCAGAATCTGGTCGATCGCCCAGGTGTCCGGCAGGCTCTGGAACACCGAGAAGTTGCAGATGTACTTGTCCGCCAGCTTGTCGTTGAGCTCGTCGAGCACCGCGCGGTGCGAGCGCTGGCGCGCCTTGAGCTGGTTGTACAGGCGGCGGCAGATGGCAAAGTAACTCTGCTCGGCCAGGGCTTTCTGCGCCAGGGTCAACTTACCGGAGGCATACTGCGCACCGGACTCGCTCATGTAATGCGTGGCGCGCCAATAGGTTTCGGTAACCATTTCCGGGTCGGTCGGCCCGAGTAGATCGGCCAGCGACTGAACGACATCCGGCAGCTCGGCGTAATTGTCGATCTGCGGCACCTCGTCGTTATGCCGTTCGACGTCGGTGACCTGCATGACCAGCACCGCATGATGCGCGGTCATCGCCCGCCCGCTCTCGGAGAAGATGTTCGGGTGCGGCAGGCCCTGCGCCTCGCAGAATTCCTTGAGCATGCCGACCACGGTGCCGGCGTACTCGTCGATGTCATAGTTGATCGAGCTGGCGTTGCGCGAATGGGTGCCATCGTAGTCGACCCCCAGGCCGCCGCCGACATCGATGTAATCCACCGGCAGGTTCAACGCCCGTAGCTCGGCGTAGTAACGGATAGCCTCACGGAAGCCCTGACGGTAGTCCGCCAGGTTGGCGATTTGCGAGCCCATGTGGAAGTGCAGCAGGCGGATACCCTGATCCATTTCTGCGGCGCGGAAGCGTTCGATCACCGAGAGCAACTGCGCTGCGGACAAGCCGAACTTGGAACGCTCGCCACCGGTATCGGCCCACTTCGACGAAGCGAGCGACGACAGGCGCACACGCAGACCGACCTGCGGCGTCAGCTTGAGCTCGTTGGCCTCCTCGATCACCAGGCCGACCTCGGACTCCTTCTCGATGACGATGAATACGTTATGCCCGAGTTTCTGGCCCATCAGTGCCAGACGGATGAACTCGCGATCCTTGTAGCCATTGCAGACGATGGTGCCGCCCTTTGGCGCAAGCGCCAGCACAGCCATCAGCTCCGGCTTGGAGCCCGCTTCCAGGCCGATGGAAACGTTCTGCGTTGCGATGATGCTCTCCACCACCGCTTCCTGCTGGTTGACCTTGATCGGATACAACGCGGTGTACTTGCCGGCGTACTCCATGCGCTCGATGTTGGCATCGAAGGCACCGGTCAGGCGCCGTACGCGGTCCTGCAGGATGCCGGGGAAACGCACCAGCAACGGCAGCGACAACCCCGCCTCGCGCAATTGCTCGATCAGGCCGTTGAACTCGATCGGCTCACCGCTCGGCCCTTGCGGGCGCACTTCGACATTGCCCTGATCGTTGATCGCGAAATACCCAGCGCCCCAATGGCGGATACCGTAGATGCTGCGGCTATCGGCAGCGGTCCACTGGCTACCGTCGTCTTTACGTGTGCGTCGTACAGGCATCAAGGCCTCCCGGAAGAAATTGAGTGTTTCGCAGCGAGCAGAACCGCGCGGCGAAGGCTATGCGGCTTCGACAGCCGATATGCGGAAAATGGTGAAAATCGGTGGAGGCGTCACATCGGCGCTCAGCCACCGGACTTCTTGGCCTTGAAGCCACGTTTGTTCAGCTCGTCGATCAGCAGCTGAACGTGGTCGCCCTGAATCTCGATGACGCCGTCCTTCAACGCGCCACCCGTGCCGCAGCGGCGCTTCAGCGCGCTGGCCAGCTCCTTGAGCTCGGTCTCGGCCAAGGGAACGCCACTGATGGTGGTCACCGTCTTGCCGCCCCGCCCCTTGCTCTCGCGGCGCACCCGCGCAATGCCGTCGCCTTCGGGCAGAACGCTCTGTTTGCAGATGCAACTGCCCAGCGGTTGACTGCACTCGGGACAATGCCGACCAGCATCGGTGGAATAGACCAGCCCGCTCAGGCCGGCCAGGGAAGTGGTTTTCTTCGCCACACAAACCTCACTCGCCAATCTGGCTCTGCCTGGCAGAGCCGAAGTGCCGGCTAATTTACCAGCAATGCGAGTCAGTAGCAGAACAGAGTCCGGGCGACGGATATGAAACCCGGACTGCTCACGTAACCGGGAGCCCAGCGAAGAGTCGCTCAGCCCTTCTGATCGATACGACCGGTCGGTGCATAGGGCGAGGGATCCACGATCGGCGCCTGCCCAAGCATCAGATCGACCAGCAGCTGGCAGGACGCCGGCGCCAGCACCAGCCCGTTGCGGAAGTGTCCGCAGTTCAGCCACAGCCCGTCGAAACCGCTCACCGGCCCTATATAAGGCACACCGTCCGGCGAACCGGGACGCAGACCGGCCCAGTGCTTGACCACTTGCGCGTCGGCCAGCGCGGGCAGCAATTCGATTGCGGTCGCTCTCAGGCTTTCCAGCGCGTCTTCCGTCGGCGTCTTGTCGAAGCCGACATCTTCCAGCGTGCTGCCGACCAGGATGTGGCCATCGCGCCGCGGAATCGCATAACGCCGCTTGGCCAGAACCATGCTCGGCAAGAAGTCCTCCGCGCACTTGAAGAGGATCATCTGCCCCTTCATCGGCTTGACCGGAATCTCCAGTCCCAGCGTCGTCAGCAGCTGTGCACTCCAGGCGCCCGCCGCCACCACGACCTGATCCGCTCGCATCTCGCCCTGCGCCGTCTGCACGCCTACGATGCGCGCGCCATCGCGCAGGAAACCTTCCACCGGGCACTGCTCGATTACATTCACATTCGGTAGCTGCCGCAGCGCTTCACGCAAAGCGCGCAGCAGACGGGGATTGCGAATGTTGGCGACCCCCTCCATGTAGACGGCACGCCCATAACCGTCACCCAATGAAGGCACGGCCTGGTGCACCGTTTCCATCGACACTGAAGTGAGTGGCCGCCCATAACGCTCAGCCCAACTCAATGCCTCGGCCTCATCGTGCAAATCCAGCCAGTAAAGACCGGTGACATGCACCTCCGGATCCACGCCAGTCTCGGCCAGCAGCCGTTCGCCCAATTGCGGATAAAAGTCCTGCGACCAATGCGCCAACGCGGTGACCGCCGGGCTGTAGCGCCACGGATACAGCGGAGAAACAATCCCGCCCCCGGCCCACGAGGCTTCACGGCCGACAGCACCTGACTCCAGCAACGACACGACCTTGCCTGCCTCCGCCAGCCGATAGGCCGACAACAGACCAATCACTCCCCCGCCGACAACGATCACTTCTTGATTCACACGCCTCTCCAACCATCTGGTTCACATTTCGGCCCATCTTCACTTGGACCGACGAGCAGGCTGCTTTAAAAGAGCGTCTGTTGTATCTCGCGAACGCCGATACACAAACAGCAGCCAGGACGGCTGAGCATCATACGTGCAAAGGAACCGCACTATGGCGAACCGAAATCAAGGCTTCACGCTTATAGAGTTGATCATCACCCTTTCGATACTGGGTATCGTCGTAGCGATAGCCATTCCAGTAGTCGACGAAACGATTGCAAGAAGTCGTCGGGAAGCGCTGAAAGACGAAGTAGAGAGAATCCTGCATAACGCCCGCGCCCAGGCAATCATCCAACGCCGTACTGTAGAGGTATGCGGCACTGGCGACGGTAAGAACTGCTCTGCGAACTGGGCGGACGGTTGGCTTGTACGCACATCGAGCGGCCAGATATTGCAGCTTACCCAGCTTCCGACTCATGACGCCCTGCGCTGGCAGGGTTTCAGCGACAACATTCGGTTTCGCGACAACGGCACTACCCCTACTAGCAACGGACGCTTCTACCAATGTTACCGACAGCAGATCGCGTGGCAGCTCATTATCAGCCGCCAAGGGCGGGTACGGCAGGCACTAGCAGCGGAGAACCAACAAAAAGCCAGCCTGTGCCAGTAGGCGTTTGCCGCGAAGTCGCGGCAAACGCCGACCCCGTCACATTCTCCTGCGACGCGGACCGAACGGCCGACCGCCTATCCGCGAAAATATGCCAACCATCATCCCCATGCGGACAAGACACCGACGCATTTGCATCATCCGCTCACGATTCTCTTGGAGTACACCATGTCACGCCGAACCGACATGCACGGATTCACCCTGGTCGAGCTGATGATCACCGTGGCACTGCTGGGCATCTTCGCTGCGATTGCGGTCCCGAGCTTCAACAGCCTGATCCGTAGTAACCAGGTGCAGAGCAAGGCCGAAGAGCTAGCGATATTCCTGCAACACGCGCGCGGACAAGCCGTCCTCAACAGGCAGACATACGAGGTCCAGATTAAAAGCAACGGACCGTGGGAAATCGTCAAAGCAGGTAGCGACGACGCCGAGCGCATCTTGGAGCATAACCCCGACCATGCGGAGATCCTCAGCTCAGCCCTTAGCGACGACAAGCTGGTCTACCGGGCCAACGGCACCGCGACAACGGCCAAGTTCACCGTATGCCGCGAATCCGACCCAGCGACCGGCTATCTGCTCGAAGTGCAAGCCAGCGGAGGCCTCGTCCTCTACCCGCGCGGCAGGAAAGACGGCGCTGCATTGGACAGCTGCACACCATGAGGAACCTAATGAAAACCAATAAAGGCTTCAGCCTGATCGAAGTACTGGTGGCCCTACTGCTAACCACCATCGGTGTACTGGGAATGGTTGCCCTGCAGGGCCGCAGCATTCAGTACACCCAAGACTCCGTACAGCGCAACACAGCCATTGTCCTGGCCGGAGACCTCATCGAAATTGTAAGAGCGCACCCGAAAGAACTGTTCAACACCTCGCCGCCGCAATTTCCTATGAATAGCGGGTTAAAAGGCAGTTCCATTTTCTATAAAGACGCCGGCGATGACTTCGCCGACCGCGAGAGCTGCGTGGCGAGTCCGACCCGAATTGCAAAAACGGCAAAAGAATTGCGCGACTGCTGGGCGGACAAGGTTGAAGCGTTATTGCCAGGCGGGAGCGAACTATTCGATAGCGACGTATACGTTTGCCGCAGCTCTATTGCAGGTGATTGCGATAACAAGGGTTCAATGCTTGAAATTCGCCTGGCCTGGCGAGTTCGTGAATGCCTTGATGCAAGCAATTCCGATGTCTGCAGCTATACAGTTCGGGTAGAACCATGAATCACTCTAGATATCAATTTGGCTTATCAATGGTAGAGCTGCTTATCGCACTAGCGATCAGTAGCTTTCTAATCCTCGGTATTACGCAAGTCTATATCGACAACAAGCGTAACTATGTCTTCCAACAGAATCAGGCCGGAAACGTAGAAAATAGTCGTTTCGCCGCTTTAGTCATTAACGACTACCTAGGTAAGGCCGGTTATCGCCGTACGCCTTCAGCGCTGCTGGACATCGTTTTCCCCAGCCGCCCGGCTTCCGGTGGATGCCTTGCGTTCAATGCAGGACATGCCGCGACCGGCCTGAATCCCAGTGAAGGTGTCGGCTTCTGTATTCGCTATCAGCCACAGACCGGCAACGAACTGGACTGTCAGGGCGCTGCTAGTGCTGTTACATACGATGAGGCCTTCCCTTCGTCCCCGCCTGATGCTGGTGACTTGACCGTTCTAGCGTTCAAGTACGAACCCAGCAGCGACGACCAGCTGCAAGACGGCCGCCTATTGTGCAAAAGCCTCAACGCAACCAGCCCGCAGTACGGCGAGGTACTCCGCGGCATTGCGGACCTGCGTTTGGACTTCGGTGTAGGTAAGACTGACATGCTCGAAAAGGAAGTCACCACCTTCATCCAGCAAGCAGATTGGACACCCGCCAGTGGAGCAATTCGTAGTGTGCGCTATGCGCTGCTACTCGCCAGCCGTGCAGGGCAACGCGACGGCGATGATTCGAAGGTTCTCGACGACTGGCTGTTAGAGGCCTCAACGGAAGCGAAGGCCCGACTGGAAGAAGCAGATAACAAGCGCATCTACCAGGTAGCAGGCGCCACGCAAACCATCAGGAATCTCATGCCATGACGTTCAATTCCCGCAAATCTCAGAGCGGAGCGGTGCTCCTCGTTTCCCTCGTCATGCTACTGGTATTGACCGTGCTGGCCGTCAGCAGCATGCGCGGCGTGACGCTCGAGTCCCGCATTACGGCAAACCGCCAACACGACATGAAAAGCCAGAACATTGCAGACGCGGCATTGCGCGAAGCTGAATTTCGTTTTTACGGTCCCGGCAATCTGGCCGACAAGCTTGAAGCCAAAGCAGCGAACTGTTTGGCGGCGAACACGCTGAAGACCAATGGAATCAACAGTCCCTGCCTGCTTGAAGTCAAGACAGATCGCCTGTTGGCATTCGTGGACCAGCCGCAAAAGGCCGGCGGGGATGATTTGCTAACCGCCTCGAACGTCTGGATGCCCTACCGCGGTACGGACCCTGCCGCCGACACCGAAGCTGACGCCCACTACAACAGCATTCTGGCGGCTGAAACAGGTAATGCGGCCGTCAATGCCGAGTACGGCGGGCGCGGCGAGGGAAGTGGCACCTATTTCTATCTCAACAATGGCAAAACCGGCGACGCCCTCTATCTGCAGTCGACCCACGCCAACATCTACCTTGGCCTTAACAATTGAGAGCCGACATCATGTCCCGTTTTCATCCTTATTCTCGCGCTAAGACGCTCTCATACGCTCTTTTTGGCGTAGCCCTGCTCAGCGCAGCCAATAGCTTTGCGGCTGTATCACAGAGCCCGTTGAGCCTCACCGTTGGCGTCCCGCCAAACATGGCGCTCACCCTGGACGACTCAGGCAGTATGCGCTGGGCCTTCGCCCCAGATAACGTCAATGGCATACACGCGACGCGACGAGCGAAGTCGAGCGATTTCAATCCACTTTATTTCAACCCAAGTATCAGCTATGACGCACCCATCGTTTTCGATACGAACGGTACGGAACAGCAACTTTCTACCAGCTATAGCGCCGCTTTACTTAACGGTTACAAAAGCACCCTTGGCAATATTGATCTACGCAGCGACTACAAGTTCACATGGAGCTATGATCTTCGCAGCGCACAGGCCACCACGTACGGGTATAGCAACACGAGCAATAACCTAGGAGAAAACCCGAGTGCAGACTTTCCAACCTGCTACGTCACTACATTAAATGTCGGCGAAAGCAAAACCTGCACAAATGCAGGAAGAACTATAAAGATCACCCGCGGGGCCGACACCAGAGGCTGGAATTCGACCCGAACGTGTACCGCCTCAACGGATGGCTGGGCAAGCGGAAGCTGTTCTTACGATAGCGGCAATGGCCGCTACACCGGTAGCTGGAGACGGGCGGGCGTCCCGGCCTACTACTATACGTATGACGCCACTCTCGCCAGTAACTGCACCACAGCTAACGACAACTGTTACCGCCTGAACTTCGTCAGTAGCGACCAACAGCAAAACTTCGCCAATTGGTACTCTTTCTACCGCAATCGCGCTCTGGCCACCATTTCCGCTGCGGCGCTAGCCTTCTATGACCTCTCACCCTCTGTTCGCCTGACCTGGCAAGGGCTTGGTAATTGCAAGAGTTTCACAGGTACCGATACGGCCAACTGCTACAACAACTCGCTGAAAGATTACTCGCCGACACACAAGGGGCAACTTTACGCTTGGTTGCAGAACATCAACTTCAATCAGAGCACACCGTTACCAGCGGCGCTAAAACGTGCCGGTGAGTTCTATACCACCACCACGCCCTGGCAGAAAAATCCAAACGGTACCGGCAACACCACACAGAATACCTATGCCTGCCGCGCCAGCTACCACATCCTGATGACTGACGGCATGTGGAACGCCACCACCGACATGCCCAGCAATTTCCGTCACGATGCGGCGAACTTCACCCTGCCTGACGGTCGGGCTTATAGTGAACGCAAGCCCTATTACGACAACACGAGTGAAACTCTGGCCGACCTGGCCATGCACTACTGGGCTACCGACCTTAACCCTGATCTGGACAACGACTTACCGGCGTACATACCCTTCAAAAGCGGCGATACGACGGCAGACTACTGGGACCCGCGCAACGACCCGGCGACCTGGCAGCATATGACCAACTTCGTCATGGGCCTGGGTCTGACCCAGTCGCTCAACAATGCCAACGTGCCCTGGGCTGGCAGCACCTTTGCTGGGACTGGCTATAGCAACTTAGTGTCCGGTGCCGCCAGCTGGCCGCCAGCTGCCAGTAGCGGCGCTAACAACGCCAACAATGTTTATGACCTTTGGCACGCGGCCATCAACTCACGCGGCGAGTTCTTCAGTGTCGACAGCCCGGAAGCAATGGTTCAGGCCTTCGATGACATTCTGTCCCGAATTGCTGATCGGAAATCCACAGCAGCCCGGCCTGCCATCAACTCCGGCCAGGTCAGTACCGACGAAAATAACAACGGCACCGTCAAGACCGTCTCATATCAGACATCCTATGCCAGCGACGACAACTGGTCTGGCGACGTCAAGCGCTTCGAAAAAGCCTGGAACGCCCAAAACAACGCCTTTGAAACTTCCGAAATATGGAGCGCCAAAAGCCAAGTGCCTGGTTGGCAAAGCCGGACCATAAAAATGGCCGGCAACACGAACAGCGGACTCGTGGACTTCACTTGGGACAACGCTGGTTCCGCGGAGACTACCGGCACGCTGGCCAATCTTCTAAGCCGCGACCCGGAGAACAGTAACCTGCCGGACGCCCGGGGGGAGCAGCGCTTGCAGTATCTTCGTGGAAACCGAAATGGCGAGAACTCAACGTTCCGCCAACGCAGCAGCGTCCTAGGCGACTTCTATTCATCTAGCCCTGCAGTGGTATCTGGGCCCCGCTACCTGGTTAACTTTAGCAATCGCCTGGAAGGCAACACCGCTTATTCGACATTCGCAACCAATATCGCTGGGCGGACGCCTCGCGTATATGTAGGCGGCAATGACGGCATGCTCCATGGCTTCAATGCACTTACCGGCGTCGAAGAATTTGCCTTCGTCCCCAGTGCCGTGTTCGCCAAGCTCAACAAGCTGACCGGTACCAATTACAGCCATGAGTTTTATGTCGATGGCAGCCCGGTCGTAGCAGACGTATTCAACGGTACAGAATGGCGCACCATCTTGGTTGGCACTTTGAAAGCCGGAGGCAAATCAATATTTGCGTTGGACATTACGACCCCCGGAAGCGAAGAGCTCCTTTGGGAGTTTGATGACAGCAGCTTACCGGACGATGCCGCAGCGAAAATGGGCTACAGCTTCTCGCAACCCACCATCGCACGCCTGCATACAGGAACCTGGGCGGTTGTGTTCGGCAATGGTTACGAAAGCGCCAACAACACCAACGGTAAGGCGGCGTTGTTCGTCGTCGATGCAATGGAGGGCACTCTGCTAACCAGCTTGGAAGTCCAAGGCGTCGATGGCGTTGCGAACGGGCTGTCGACTCCCAAACTCGCCGATTACAACGCCGACGGCGTAGCTGATTACGCCTATGCAGGAGATCTGCAAGGCAATCTCTGGCGTTTCGACCTGCTGCGTAACGGTCGTAGTGATACGGCGCCCTTCACCACCGAAGATGATAGCGAAAACGCCATTGATGACTTCGAGGTGGCCTTTGGCGGCCAACCACTGTTCAGCGCCGTGGCAAACACCGGGACCGAAGGTCGTCAGCCCATTACATCAGCACCAAGCCTAGTGCTCCACCCTACTGGCTTCGGCTATCTGGTCGTATTCGGTACCGGCAAGTTCTTCGAAACCGGCGACAAGGAAGGCGACAAGAGTTTCGCCCAAACGGTATATGGCATCTGGGACAAACAGACGCTGGGCGAGGAAGCAAGTGACCCGAATATCGCTCGCAGTAGCTTGCAGGAGCAGACAATCACAACCCAAACCACCGTCGAGGCCAACGGCACCACGCGCCAAGGTCTCGTACTGAGCAATAACAACGTCAGCTGGCAGGGCAGCGACACCCAGGCGGCACAAAACGGCTGGTTTCTGAACCTGCGCCAGAGCCAGGGGGAGATGGTGGTGGAAAACATGTCGCAGCTGGGCCGCACGATATTCTTCCAGTCGCTGATTCCGAATGACGACCCTTGCGGTGATGGCGCGAACAACTGGACCTACGCCATCAATCCCTTCACTGGCGGCAGAACCTCTCACAATGCCTTTGACTACATACCAACCACGGATATCGGTACTACCAATGTCTCAGCGGTTCGTCAGGATGGCGAGGGCGGGGGTACGCTTTCCCAGGATTCCGACGGGACATACCAATACTGCACAGGTCAGGAGTGCATCAATGTCTACCCGGACCCCGCAAGCCTAGGCCGCCAAAGCTGGCGTCGTATCGAACAGGAATAACGAGATGAATCCAGTATTAACGGAGCAGTCCATGAAGCGTACCGAGCGCGGTTTCACTCTGATTGAGCTCATGATCGTGGTCGCCATCATCGGTATCCTGGCAGCGATTGCCTATCCAAGCTATGACGAGTACGTCAAGCGCGGTAACCGCACCGAAGGCCAAGCCCTGCTGAGCGATGCATCCGCTCGGCAGGAGCGTTACTTCGGCCAGAACAATGCCTACATCACTTCAGACGCCGATATAGCCAAGCTGGGATTGAAGAACGGTAATACATCGGAAACCGGTAAATACACGCTATCGGTAGGAACAAACAATGGAGATGGCGGTTATACACTCACGGCCGAACAAAACTTCGGCGACACCAAGTGCGGCAACCTAACCCTTAACGCCCTGGGCGCCAAAGACAGGAGCGGCAGCGGGAAGACTGCAGCGGAGTGTTGGCGCTAAGTCTTCAATTGAGCGAGCAACGCTCTTTAGCTGAAACAAAAAATGGGGCCTGTTAAAGGCCCCAGTTTGTTGAACAAGATACGAAGCAAGTCAAACAGCCCTCACCCGCAACTCCTTCGGCATGGAGAACGTGACGTTCTCCGGTCGCCCTTCCAGCTCGTCCATGCCTGTGGCACCCCACTCTCGGAGCTGCTCGATCACCCCACGCACCAACACTTCGGGCGCTGAAGCGCCCGCGGTGATGCCGATGCGCTCGATGTTCTCGAACCATTCACGCTTGAGGTCTTCGGCGCCGTCTATGAGATAGGCAGGCGTGCTCATGCGCTCCGCCAGCTCGCGCAGGCGGTTAGAGTTGGAGCTATTGGGGCTGCCCACCACAAGCACCACGTCGCATTCGTCAGCGAGCTGCTTCACTGCATCCTGGCGGTTCTGAGTGGCGTAGCAGATGTCATCCTTGCGCGGGCCGCCAATGCTTGGAAACTTGCTGCGCAATGCGTCGATGACACGACTGGTATCATCCATAGAGAGCGTGGTCTGGGTGACGAAGGCTAGCGCCTCGGGGTTACGTACCTGCAGCTTCGCGACGTCTTCCTCGTCCTCCACCAGGTAGATCGAACCGCCGTTACGCGAATCGTATTGCCCCATGGTGCCTTCAACTTCCGGGTGGCCCTGATGCCCAATCAGGATACATTCGCGCCCATCACGGCTGTACTTGGCGACTTCCAGATGCACCTTGGTCACCAGCGGACAGGTGGCATCGAAGACCTTCAATCCGCGCTTCTCCGCTTCGAGCCGCACAGCCTGGGAAACGCCGTGGGCACTGAAGATGACGATTACGTCGTCCGGCACCTGATCGAGCTCTTCGACAAAGATCGCCCCACGCGCACGCAGGTCTTCCACCACGAACTTGTTGTGCACCACTTCATGCCGTACATAGATCGGCGGGCCGAAGACTTCCAGAGCACGGTTGACGATTTCGATGGCGCGATCGACACCAGCGCAGAAGCCGCGGGGATTGGCGAGTTTGATTTGCATGATTGATCTCGGCACGCGGAAACTTGAAGACGAAGGAGTGTAACGCGATACAGGCTACAGCGCAGATAGCGCCCAAAGGCCAGCGGTATTCGCTGGCCTACAGCCGAACTAGGCGGGTTTGACGTCGATGATCTCGACTTCGAAGGTAAGGGTCTTGCCAGCCAATGGATGATTGAAATCGACGGTAACCTGACTATCGTCGAACGCCTTCACCACACCCGGCAGCTCGGTGCGCGCAGCATCCTGAAAACTGACCATCAGCCCTTCGGAAAGCTCCATTCCGGCGAACTGACTGCGTGGCATGACCTGCATATTCTGCTGGTTGACCTGACCGAAGCCCTGCTCCGGCGCAATCTGCAGGGTGCGCTTGTCACCTGCCTTGAGTCCGTAGAGTTGCTGCTCGAAGCCTGGCAGCAGGTTGCCATCGCCCACCTTGAAGGTGGCAGGCTTCTTGTCGAACGTGCTGTCGACCAGCTCACCCGTCTCCAGGCCGAGCGCGAAATGCAGGGTGACTTCCTTGTCCGGCCCAATGCGCTGTTCAGTCATGTGCGGCTTCTCCGGTCTTGTTGCCCTTGAACATATCCAGCGCCAGCATCACGGCGCCGACGGTGATGGCGCTATCGGCGATATTGAATGCAGGGAAATACCAGCGATTCTGCCAATGCACCAGGATGAAATCGACCACATGGCCCAGCACCACGCGGTCGTAGAGA
This sequence comes from Pseudomonas sp. E45-MNA-CIBAN-0222, assembly GCF_040310405.1. NCBI lineage: Bacteria > Pseudomonadati > Pseudomonadota > Gammaproteobacteria > Pseudomonadales > Pseudomonadaceae > Pseudomonas > Pseudomonas sp. E45-MNA-CIBAN-0222. Next base: position 20,577 of record NZ_JBEOPU010000007.1, on the reverse strand, counting down.
TTGCCAATCGCACCGCCCAGAACCAGCGCCAGCGCGACGGCCAGCCAGGTTTCGTTCGGTTTTAGACGCTTAAGCCAGACCACCAGCACGACACTGACGCCAACCGCGATGACCGCAAACAGCCAGCGCTGCCAGCCACCGTGATCGGCGAGGAAGCTGAACGCCGCACCGGTGTTGTAAGCCAGCGTCCAGGCGAAGTAGCCGGGAACTACGTCGACCTTTTGATACAGGCTGAAATTGGCCTCGAAGTAGTGTTTTGTCGCCTGATCGAAGGCGATCACCAGCACACTGAGCCAAAGCCAGGGGAGCCTGCCGAAACGTGCACTCATACCGTAGCCTCCGCTAGCACACCGCGCGGCAAGGTGGTGGTCCTTTCCCCACCGAAACGGAAGGCCACGTCGTAATGGGGGGCTGAAGCCCACCCTACGGCAGTAAGCACAGAGTCACGCATAGTGGCGAACCTCACCAGCACCTTCGATGTTCTCGATGCAGCGCCCGCAGATTTCCGGATGCTCGGCATGAGCACCAACATCTGGAAGGTGATGCCAGCAACGCCCGCACTTGCTGTGCTCGGTCTTCTTGACCACCAGCTTGAGGCCGACCAATTCGCTCTCCACGGCTTCGGCTGGCGCCTGGGTCAGTGGTGCGATATCGACAGCAGAGGTGATCAGTACGAAGCGCAGCTCGTTGCCGAGCTTGGCCAACTCTGCAACCAGGGCATCTTCGGCATACAGCGTGACTTCCGCCTGCAGGTTGCCGCCAATGGTCTTGGCCGCACGCTGGTTTTCCAGCTCCTTGTTCACCGCGGTCTTGACTGCCATGACCTTGTCCCAGAAGGCGCGATCAAGCTCGGTGCCTTGCGGCAGTTCGGTCAGGCCGGTGTACCAGGTGTTGAGCATCACCGACTCGTTACGCTCACCCGGCAGGTACTGCCAGATTTCCTCGGCGGTGAAGGCCAGGATCGGCGCGATCCAGCGCACCAGCGCCTCGGCGATGTGATACAGCGCGGTCTGGCAGGAGCGACGCGGCAGGCTGTCCGCACCGGTGGTGTACTGGCGGTCCTTGATGATGTCCAGATAGAAGCCGCCCAGCTCCTGCACGCAGAAGTTGTGCACCTTCTGGTAGACGTTCCAGAAGCGATAGGTGGTGTAGGCCTCCTCGATCTCCTGCTGCAGCAGCAGTGCGCGGTCGATGGCCCAGCGGTCCAGGGCGATCAGCTGATCATTCGGCACCATGTGCTGCGCGGGATCGAAGCCGTCGAGATTCGAGAGCAGGAAGCGTGCGGTGTTGCGGATACGACGGTAGGCATCGGCGCTGCGCTGCAGGATCTGCTTGGATACCGCCATCTCGCCGGAATAGTCGGTGGCCGAGACCCACAGACGCAGGATGTCGGCGCCCATGCTGTCGGTGATTTCCTGCGGCGCGATGACGTTGCCGAGGGACTTGGACATCTTGCGGCCGTTCTCATCCACGGTGAAACCGTGGGTCAGCAGGCCCTTGTACGGCGCATGACCGTCGATGGCCGCGCCGGTCAGCAGCGATGAATGGAACCATCCGCGATGCTGGTCGGAGCCCTCCAGATAGAGATCGGCACGCGGGCCGCTTTCGTGACCCATGGGGTGCGAGCCGCGCATCACATGCCAGTGGGTGGTGCCGGAATCGAACCAGACATCGAGGGTGTCGGTGATCTTCTCATACTGCGCCGCTTCGTCGCCGAGCAACTCGGCTGCGTCGAGCTTCGACCAGGCCTCGATACCGCCCTGCTCCACACGCTGCGCCACGGCTTCCATCAGCTCGACGGTACGCGGGTGCAGCTCGCCGCTTTCCTTGTGCAGGAAGAACGGAATCGGCACACCCCAGGTGCGCTGACGCGAGATACACCAGTCTGGGCGCCCGGCGATCATGCCGTGCAGGCGCGCCTGGCCCCAGGCCGGGACGAATTCGGTCTGCTCGATGGCATCCAGCGCACGGCGGCGCAGCGAGCTGCCGTCATGGGCAACCTTGTCCATGCCGACAAACCACTGCGCCGTGGCGCGGTAGATCAGCGGGGTCTTGTGCCGCCAGCAGTGCATGTAGCTGTGCTGGATCGACTCGTGCTTGAGCAGCGCGCCAACCTCGGCGAGCTTCTCGACGATCGCCGGGTTGGCCTTCCAGATGAACTGGCCGCCGAAGAACGGCAGGTCGGAGACATAGACACCGTTACTCTGCACCGGGCCGAGAATGTCGTCATTCTCCATGCCGTAGTGCTTGCAGGAGCGGAAGTCGTCCTCGCCGTATGCGGGCGCCGAATGGACGATACCGGTACCGGCACCGGTTTCCACGTAGTCGGCCAGATAGACCGGAGCGAAGCGCTCGTAGAACGGATGGCGGAAGCGGATCAGCTCCAACGCCTTGCCTTCGCAACGGGCGGTGATTTCACCAGCCAGGCCGTAGCGCTGCAGACAGGACTCCACCAGCTCCTCGGCCAGTACCAGCAGACGCTCGCCGGTGTCGACCAGCGCATAGACGAACTCAGGATGGACGTTCAGCGCTTGGTTGGCCGGAATGGTCCAGGGCGTGGTAGTCCAGATCACGATGCTGGCGGGCTTGGTCAGATTCGGCAGACCGAACGCAGCAGCCAGCTTGTCGGCATCCTCGACCGCGAAGGCGACGTCGATGGCATCGGATTTCTTGTCCTGATATTCGACTTCCGCCTCGGCCAGCGCCGAACCGCAGTCGAAGCACCAGTTCACCGGCTTCAGGCCCTTGAAGACGAAGCCACCTTCGACCAGCTTGGCCAAGGCGCGGATTTCCCCGGCTTCGTTGGCGAAGTCCATGGTCTTGTACGGGTTGTCCCAGTCGCCCAGGACGCCGAGACGGATGAAGTCGGCTTTCTGCCCTTCGATCTGTTCGGCCGCGTAGGCACGGCAGCGCTCGCGGGTCAGATCGGCCGGCTGGTTCTTGCCGAAGGTGGTCTCGACCTTGTGCTCGATCGGCAGACCGTGGCAATCCCAGCCCGGCACATAAGGCGCGTCGAAGCCGGCCAGGGTGCGCGAGCGGACGATCATGTCCTTGATCACCTTGTTCACCGCGTGACCAATGTGAATATTGCCGTTGGCATACGGCGGGCCATCGTGCAGGACGAACTTCGGGCGACCTTCGCCGATCTGCCGCAGCTTCCGGTACAGGTCAATGCTGTTCCAGCGCTGCAGAATCTCCGGCTCGCGCTGTGGCAGACCGGCCTTCATCGGAAATGCCGTGGACGGCAGATTGAGGGTCGCTTTGTAATCGGTCATTTCAGTCCTGACTCGTCATAAGGGGTGAAGCCCGCCAGTAATCACGGGCAGCGGCGATGTCGGCATCAATCGCCGTCTTGAGCGCCTCCAGCGAGGCAAAGCGCTGCTCGTCGCGCAGCTTGCGATGAAAGGTCACCTGCACCAGACGGCCGTACAGGTCGCCCTGATAATCGAGCAGATGCACTTCCAGATGTGGTTTACCGTCACTCTCGACCGTGGGCCGCATGCCGATGTTGGCGACACCGGCAAGCGATTTGCCATCCAATTCGAGACTGACCAGGAACACGCCACTTAGCGGCGTATTGCGACGCTTGAGCTGCACATTGGCAGTCGGTGCGCCGAGCTGGCGACCTAGCTTTTGCCCATGCATGACCCGACCGGTGATACCGAACGGCCTGCCGAGCAGCGCCTCGGCGCAGGCCAGATCACCCTCTGCCAGCACCTGGCGCAGCCGCGTACTGCTGACCCGCTCGCCATCCACCTCAATGGTGGTCGCGGCCTCAACCGAGAAGCCTTCGGCCGCGCCGGCCTTGAGCAGGAAATCGAAATCGCCGGCGCGGTCGCAACCGAAACGGAAATCGTCACCCACCTCCAGGTGCTGCACTCCCAGCCCGTCCACCAGCGTGGCATGGACGAACTCGGCGGCACTCAGCTCACGCAGGCGGCGATTGAACGCCAGACACAGCACCAGATCGACGCCCTGCTCGCTCAGGAGCTGCAGCTTTTCACGCAACCGGGTGAGCCGTGCCGGCGCCTTGTCCGGCGAAAAGAACTCACGCGGTTGCGGCTCGAAGATCACCACACAACTGGGCAGCCCCAATTCGGCCGCACGCTCGCGCAGCCGCGCCAGGATGGCCTGATGCCCCCGGTGCACGCCGTCGAAATTGCCGATGGTGGCGACGCAACCCCGATGCCGGGGTCGCAGATTGTGAAGGCCTCGAACCAGCTGCATACCGCACTTCTTGCTTGAAAAGTGGCCGATTATACGCATGTGCCGAGCATCCCGGACAGGTTTGCGCCGCCCGTGAATCGTCGATCAATGCCGCAAATGCCGCGGCCGCAGTCCCGTCAGCAGCAGCCCACCGGCAAATGCCGCCAACCCTGCGCAAACGAGAATCCCCAACCGCAGCGCTCGCTGCTGCCAACCCCAGGCAAACCACTCTTGTGCCGGCACATTGAGCCACCAGACCACCGCCACCATTGCCGCGCAGGCAGCCGCCAGGCGCAACCCGAACGGCCACCAGCCAGGCGCCGGGCGATAGACCCCGACCTTGTACAAGCCCCAGAACAACAGCACCGCGTTGAGCATCGAGGATAACGACGTAGCCAATGCTAATCCCACGTGCTGCAACGGCCAGATCAGAATCAGGTTCATCACCATATTTGCGATCATGCAAATGACCGCGACGCGCACCGGAGTCTTGAGGTCCTGACGCGCGAAGAAGCCCGGCGCCAGCACCTTGATCAGCATGAACGCCAGCACGCCCAGCGAGTAAGCCTGCAGGGCCCGTGCCGACTGAACCACTGCCTCCTCACTCATGGCGCCGTAGTAAAACAGGCTGGCAATCATAGGCTCGGCGAGGATACCCAGCGCCAGCGCAGCAGGAACACCGACCAGCAGCACCATGCGCAACGCCCAATCAACCGTCGCCGAGAACGCCTTCGGGTCTTCGCCGGCGTGCTGACGCGACAGGCTCGGCAGGATCACCGTACCAATCGCGATACCGAACGCCCCCAACGGCAACTCGGACAGGCGGTCGGCGTAGTACAACCAGGAGACGCTGCCGGTTTGCAGGAAGGACGCGAGCACGGTATCGAGCAGCAGATTGATCTGACTGACAGAAACCCCAAACAACGCCGGCACCATGAGCAGCATGATACGACGCACCCCCTCATCACCCCGTTTGACCCTTGGCCGGGGCAACAGGCCGAGCTTGGCAACGTACGGTAGCTGGAAGGCCAACTGGGCGAAGCCCGCGATGAACACCCCCCAGGCCAGCGCCATGATTGGCTGATCGAAATAGGGCGTAAGAAACACCGCCGACGCGATCATGCAGACATTGAGCAGCACTGGCGTGAAGCCGGGCACCGCAAAATGCCCATAGCTGTTGAGCACGCCGGAGGTGAATGCCGTCAGCGAGATCAACATCAGGTAGGGAAAGGTGATGCGCAGCAACTCGCCGGCAAGCTGCATCTTCGCCGGATCGTCGTGAAAGCCTGGCGCGAAGACCATCACCACATAGGGCGCGAACAGCACGCCCAGCGCGGTCAGACCGGCAAGGATAAGTCCGAGCATGCCGGCGGTGCGATCCACCAACTGCTTGACGTCGGCCAGCGTGCGCTTGGTGCGATATTCCGACAGCACCGGCACGAAGGCCTGGGCAAAAGCCCCCTCGGCAAACAGCCGGCGTAAGAAGTTGGGAATCTTGAACGCAATGAAGAAGGCGTCAGCGGCAGCTCCAGAACCAAAGTAGCTGGCGACGACCATATCGCGTACCATACCCAGCACGCGCGACAGCAGGGTCATGACACTGACCACAGCGCTGGAACGCAACAATCCGCCCTTGCCGGTTTTTTCGGACATTTGTCTTCCTAGAATTGCAGCGAGATTGATCGACCGAGCGCCTGGCGCCGGCCGGATCGATGGCCAGTTACGACACGAAAAGAGGCGGCGAGTTTAGCCGCACCCCTTCTGTCCGACCAGCTTCTCAAGCCATTCGACCAGGCTTGACAAGCGACCTTCGCGTCGGCATGATTCGCGGCCTTATTTGCTTTGCAATCCCCCAAGTTTTCGAGGAGTTCGACGGTGGCCAACAGCCCTTCCGCCAAAAAACGCGCAATTCAGGCTGAGAAGCGTCGCAGCCACAATGCCAGCTTGCGCTCCATGGTTCGTACCTACATCAAGAATGTGGTCAAGGCCATTGACGCCAAAGACCTGGACAAGGCTCGCACAGCCTACACTGCTGCCGTGCCGGTCATTGACCGCATGGCTGACAAAGGCATCATCCACAAGAACAAAGCCGCTCGTCACAAGAGCCGCCTGAACGGCCACATCAAGGCTCTCGGCGAAACTGCTGCAGCCTAACTGCAGGTTCTTGAAAAAAACCGGCCTAGCGCCGGTTTTTTTATGTCCCGCTTTTACCCGTCACCACGATGACGGGAAAGACTCAGGTTATGGCGCTACTGGCCAGGGCAGAATCGGAATGGCCGTAACCGCATTTTGCGGGCTACCTTCGATGACACGATCGCTGTAGACGAGATAGACAAGAGTATTGCGCGACTCATCGAAGAAGCGCACAACCTGCATCGTCTTGAAGACCAGCGAAGTGCGCTCCTTGAAGACCACATCACCATCCTTGAGCTTAGCGTTAATGCGAATAGGCCCAACCTGCCGACAGGCGATGGACGCCTCAGCCCGATCTTCTGCGAGACCCAAACCACCCTTTATGCCGCCGGTCTTTCCGCGAGAGAGATAGCATGTCACGCCATCAACCAAGGGATCATCGAATGCCTCGACGACAATCCGATGATTCGGCCCAAGCCACTTGAATACGGTATCCACCTCGCCGATCCGCTCGGCAAGCGCGAACTGCGGAATCGTGAGCCCAAGGGCCAATGTCAGAACGGCAAGACGCATCATCACCTCAGACCAAAATCATGTTGTCGCGATGGATAAGCTCCGGCTCATCGACATAACCGAGCAGCTTCTCGATCTCGTCTGATGGCCGCCCGAGAATGCGCTGCGCCTCGGCCGCACTGTAGTTCACCAGACCGCGCGCAACCTCCAAACCTTGCGGCCCCACACAGACAACCATCTCACCACGACGGAATGCCCCCTGCACTGCGCGCACACCAACAGGTAGCAAACTGCGATTGCCCTGGCGCAAGGCATGCACCGCACCGTCATCCAGCGTCAGCGTGCCACGAGTCTGCAGGTGCCCAGCAAGCCACTGCTTGCGCGCCGCGTGCCGACTGCACTCCGGCGCCAGCAGCGTCCCCAGACGCTCACCCACCTTGAGGCGCGCCAGTACCCGCTCGATGCGCCCACCGACGATCACCGTATGCGCACCAGAACGCGCCGCCAGACGAGCCGCGCGCAACTTGGTCTGCATACCGCCACGCCCAAGCGCCCCACCCGCACCACCAGCCACCGCATCCAGGGCGGGATCGTCGGCGCGAGCCTCACTAATCAGATTAGCCTCAGGATTGAAGCGAGGATCGGCATCGAACATGCCATCGCGATCAGTCAGAATGACTAGCAAATCAGCCTCGACGAGATTGGCAACCAGGGCTGCTAGCGTGTCGTTATCCCCAAAGCGGATCTCGTCAGTGACGACAGTGTCGTTCTCGTTGATGACCGGCACCACACCTAGATCGATGAGCGTGCGCAGCGTGCTACGCGCATTGAGGTAACGCTTGCGGTCCGAGAGATCGTCATGAGTGACAAGAATCTGCGCCGTTTGCTGATCGCAGCGGGCAAAGCTGGATTCCCAGGCACGAATCAAGCCCATCTGCCCGACAGCAGCAGCAGCCTGAAGCTCATGCACGGCCTTGGGTCGAGAACTCCAACCGAGACGACTCATGCCTGCCGCAACCGCACCTGACGAAACCAGCACAAGCTCGACACCTGCTTCACGCAAGGCGACCATCTGATCGACCCAGACCGCCATCGCCGCCTGATCGAGCCCCCGACCATCGGCGGTCAGCAGCGCACTGCCGATCTTCACCACCCAGCGCCGCGCACCGCTCACCTTGTCCCGCATCGTTCCCGCCTTCTATACGGCCAAAACACTTCCGGATCGGGCTGCGCACGAGCCAGCCCACCGACCTCCCGTCCGACCAGGCCGCACAGCGACCCGGCGTTCGAATCAGCGCACGTAGATGATCTCGGCACCACCCTCGTCATCATCGTCGTCGAAGTCGTCATCCTCGACCTCATCAACCGCCTTGACGCCAGCGCGGCGCAACGCACGCTGATCATCAAGCTCTTGCAGCCGCGCACGGGCCTCATCTTCGATCTGGCGATCGAGCTCGGCCAAGGCTTCGGCATACTCTGGCTCTTCAGCGATGCGCACAGTACGCTCGTCCAGATAACGCATGATGGCCTGACTCAGCGCCTCAGTACCCTCGCTCTCCAGTGCAGAAATGACGAACACCGGACCCTTCCAATCCAGGCGTTCGACAACATGCCGCACGCGCTCCTCGCGCTCATCATCGAGCAACTGATCCGCCTTGTTCAGCACTAGCCAGCGATCACGCTGAGTCAGTGCGGGACTGAACTTCTCCAGCTCGTGCAGGATGACTTCCGCCGCGTCAGCCGGATCACCGCCATCCAGCGGCGCCATATCCACCAGATGCAGCAACAGCCGAGTACGCGCCAGGTGCTTGAGGAAACGAATTCCCAGCCCCGCACCCTCGGCCGCACCCTCGATGAGCCCCGGAATGTCGGCGATCACGAAGCTCTTGTAGCGCCCAACGCTGACCACGCCCAGATTCGGCACCAGCGTAGTGAACGGATAATCGGCAACCTTCGGCTTGGCCGCCGACACCGAACGAATAAAGGTACTCTTGCCGGCATTCGGCAGGCCCAGCAGACCAACATCAGCGAGGACCTTCAATTCCAGCTTGAGGTCACGAGCATCACCCGGCTTGCCCGGCGTGGTCTGCCTTGGTGCCCGATTGGTACTGGACTTGAATCGAGTATTACCCAACCCGTGCCAGCCACCCTGAGCCACCAGCAGACGCTGCCCGGCCTTGGTCAGATCACCCATGATCTCCTGGGTAGCCGCATCAATGATGGTGGTACCAACCGGCACCGGCAGGACAAGATCCTCGCCCTTGGCACCCGTGCAATCGGTACTGCCACCCTTCTGCCCGTTCTGCGCATTGAAGCGACGGGTATAACGGTAGTCCACCAGCGTGTTGAGGTTCTCGTCAGCTACCAAATACACCGAGCCGCCGTCGCCACCATCACCACCGTTGGGGCCACCTTTTTCGATGAACTTTTCACGACGAAAACTCATCATGCCGTTGCCGCCGTCGCCGGCCTTTACAAAAATCGATACTTCATCGACGAATTTCATGGGAACGCCTCCCGTCGCAGGACGGGCTTAAGTAACAAGAAACATAAGGGTCTTGCAAAAAAACCCAGCGAAAACTGATTGAGCACCGAGCAGTTCTTTGCAAGAGCCTCACAGGATACAGAAACAAAAAAGCCCCGTCGCATGACAGGGCTTTTCCAGCAACGGCGCAGTTAGGCTGCGACGACGCTCACGTAGCGACGGCCAAAAGCGCCCTTCACTTCGAATTTGATCACGCCTTCGACTTTCGCGAACAGGGTGTGATCCTTGCCCATACCAACGCCGTAACCGGCATGGAACTGGGTGCCGCGCTGACGCACGATGATGTTACCGGCCTTGATGGCCTGGCCGCCGTACATCTTCACGCCAAGGCGTTTGGCTTCTGAGTCGCGACCGTTGCGGGTAGAACCGCCAGCTTTTTTGTGTGCCATGAGTTCAATACTCCTATAAGGGGATTCAGGCCCGATTAGCCCTGAATACCGGTGATTTTGACCTCAGTGAACCACTGACGGTGGCCCTGACGCTTCATGTGGTGCTTACGACGGCGGAATTTGATGATGGTGACCTTGTCGTGACGGCCCTGGGCGATCACTTCAGCGGTAACCTTGGCACCATCGACCACCGGAGCGCCGATCTTTACATCATCGCCGTTGCCGATCAGCAGAACGCGGTCAAAAGTGACAGCTTCGCCAGTCGCAACTTCGAGTTTTTCAATCTTGAGGTATTCGCCTTCGGCGACCTTGTATTGCTTGCCGCCGGTTACGATAACTGCGTACATCTGTGTATCTCCGTTGATCCTGCTCACCCAGCGCTTTGAAAGAATGATTAGTGGCTGGCATGGCTGCATGGGGCCGGAAGGTGACGCCCGTGCAATTGCGTAAGGCAGGGAAATGCCCAGGGGGAAGTTCAGGGTCCGCGATTGTACGCATGCGATACACCCCGCGCAATAGCCAACTGGAGTTGCCTTGACAGTGCCAGACCCGCCCCCTAGCATGCCGCGCAATCTGCGAGGAGTCCCCGATGCAACCCCAGCCTTTCTATCAAGTTGTGGCGGACGATTTTGCCGCTGTCGACGGCATCATCCGCAAGCAACTGACTTCGCGCGTTCCTCTGGTGGAAAAGATCGGGGACTACATCACCTCGGCCGGCGGCAAGCGCCTGCGCCCTCTGCTGGTACTGCTCAGCGGCAGTGCACTCGGGCATCAGGGCGATCAATTACGCTTGCTGGCCGCCATCATCGAGTTCCTGCACACCTCCACGCTGCTACATGACGATGTGGTCGACATGTCCGGCATGCGCCGCGGCCGCTCCACCGCCAACGCCCTGTGGGGCAATGCGCCAAGCGTACTGGTTGGCGACTTTCTATATGCACGTTCGTTCGAAATGATGGTGGAACTGGATTCCATGCCGGTGATGCGCATCATCTCCCAGGCAACGCGCGTCATTGCCGAAGGCGAAGTACTGCAGCTGTCGAAGGTCCGCGACGCCAGCACCACCGAAGAAATCTACATGGAGGTCATCCGCGGCAAGACCGCGATGCTCTTCGAAGCCTCGACCCACAGCGCGGCGACACTGGCCGGCGCCAATGAGGAGCAGCGTGAAGCGTTGCGCACCTTTGGCGATCACCTTGGCATCGCCTTCCAGCTGGTCGACGATCTGCTCGACTACCAGGGTGACGCGGAAACCCTTGGCAAGAATGTCGGTGACGACCTTGCCGAAGGCAAGCCCACGCTCCCGCTGATCTATACCATGCGCGAAGGTACGACTGAACAGGCTGCACTGGTGCGCAAAGCCATCCAGAAAGGCGGCTTGGAAGACCTCGAGAGCATTCGTGCCGCTGTTGAGGCATCAGGCGCATTGGATTACACCGCAAAGCTTGCGCGCGACTATGCCGAACGCGCCATTGTCTGCCTAGAAGTCATTCCCGCCAACCAGTATCGCGACGCCCTGGTCGAGCTGTGCCGCTTTGCCGTAGCTCGCACACACTGACCACCAAGAACCTCCGATGCTGCGTCGTGCAGGGCGCAGCAGCAGCCAAACGCCACCCACGATCGCTTAATCACCAACCCTCTTTGCCCGCCGGGCAGAATAGGTCTTTTGCGCTTGCATCTTTGTAAATAACAATTATTCTCATTACGGGAATCAATTGGAGATGCCGCATGACTTACTTGATAGATGCTTGGCTGGACCGACCGCAGCCCTACCTGCGCATACTCGACCGCAACACCGGCGCGGTGTGTGTTTCACTAGAAGGCGAGGCGCTGGAAGAGTTGCGCGAGCAAGGTGACCTCGACCTGCAGGAGCTGAGCACGAACGAGCCCTGCGTGCTGAAGGAACAGATCCGCAATCTGTTCCTCTTCAGCTATGCCCGGGCGCTGCGGCCTTGAGGCGCTTTCAGGCTTCAGGCGTGGCTTGAAGCCTGCTGCCCTTTTAGAGCACGTCCAGCAACTCGACGTCGAACACCAGCGTGCTGTGCGGCGGGATGCTGCCTACGCCCTGGGCGCCGTAGGCCAATTCGCTCGGCACATACAGCCGCCACTTACTGCCGGCGTTCATCAGCTGGAGTGCCTCGGTCCAACCCGCAATTACACCGCCAACCGGAAACTCGGCTGGCTGGCCGCGCTGATAGGAACTGTCGAACACACTGCCGTCGATCAGCGTGCCGTGGTAATGCGTACGTACACTATCCTCGCGGGACGGCTTGGCGCCATCACCGGTAGTCAGCACTTCGTACTGCAGGCCCGACTGCAGCACAACCACGCCTTCGCGCTTGGCATTTTCGACGAGGAAGGCGCGACCTTCAGCAGCGGCCGCTTCGGCCTTCTGCTGAGCCTCTGCCTGCATGCGCTCGCGAATCACCGCGAAACTGGCATTCAGCGCCTCTGGGCTGACCTGGCTGGCCACACCGGCGAATGCGTCGCGAATGCCGGCAATCACCGCATCAAGGCTGACACCAGGCGGAGGGTTGTCACGCAACTGGTCGCCCAATTGACGGCCAATGCCGTAGCTTACGCGGGTTTCGTCAGTGGAGAAGTTGAGTTCGGTCATGCCGGGCTCCGAGAGCAAAAAAGGTCGGCCAGCCTAGCACAGCTGCGGCGACCGGGGCGGCAGCCAGTGCTCTGCCGTCACGTGCCGCTACCCGCCCTAGGGGCCGCCCCGCTCCTGTTACGCCGACAGCGTTCAGAGCAATACCGCACCTCATCCCAGCAGCGTGCCCATTTCTTTCGCCAGGTAAAGGGTAGTCCGCACACCACGCAGTTTTTTACCGGCAGGTCAGCTTTCTGTCTCACAACGCGTCACCAGCATCCAGACGCTCCAACAATGCCTCGCCGCGCCGCCATACTCCCTCCCGCTTGCTCTCGTCCATACGTGCGAGGTTGCGGTAGATCATCGTCATTCGAGGATTACTTTGCAGCCGCTCGCGGTGACGCATAAGAAAGTGCCAATAAAGGGCATTGAAAGGACAGGCATCGTCCGTCGTACTCTCACCCACCTTGTAGGCGCAGCCGTGACAGTAGTCGGACATGCGCTTGATGTACTGGCCGCTGGCACAGTAAGGCTTGGAGCCGAGATAGCCACCGTCGGCGTGCAGCACCATGCCAAGCACATTCGGCAGCTCTACCCAGTCGAATGCGTCCATGTACACCGCCAGATACCAGTCGCACAACGCCGGTGGAGCGATGCCTGCCAGTAGCGCGAAATTGCCTGTCACCATCAGCCGCTGGATATGGTGAGCATAGGCATGGTCCAGCGTCTGCCCTATGACCTGGCGCATACAGTTCATACGTGTCTGACCAGTCCAGTAGAACTCCGGCAGCGGCCTGGTGTTACCGAATGCGTTGCGCCGGGCGTAATCGGGCATCTGCAACCAGTAGATGCCACGCACATACTCACGCCAGCCGATCAGTTGGCGAATGAAACCTTCCGCGGCATTCAATGCGACGCGCCCTTGCCGATAGGCTGTCTCCACGTCCCCACACAGTCGCCGTACGTCAAGCAGGCCAACATTGAGCGCCGCACCGATACGCGCATGAAACAGGAACGGTTCGCCGCTCGCCATGGCGTCCTGATAGTCACCGAAAGCCGCCAGGCCGAAATCCAGAAAGTGCTGCCAGAGTTGCTCGGCTTCGGCGTGGGTCACCGGGTAATCGAACCTCTCCAGGCTACCGTAGTGATGGGCGAAGCGCGCCTCGACCAGCTCCAGCACATCGCGCGTGATGTCGTCAGCGACGAAGCGCAACGTGATCGGGCCGTGTAGTCCTCGCGGCAGAGGCTTGCGGTTGTCGGCATCGAGATTCCAGACTCCACCTTCCGGCGCCCCATCCAGATTCAGCAGAAGACCTGCTCGGAGTCGCATCTCGCGGTAGAAGAACTCCATTCGCAGCTGCTTTTTACCGCTCGCCCAGCAAGCGAACTGGGCCCGCGAACAGAGAAAGCGCTGATCGGCGTGCCATGTGATCGGCGGGTCGATACTTTGCGGCAAAGCGCGCCAGCTCTCCGGCTAGCGAACCACTGTTGGCAGGGTCATCGAGCGCCACATAGTCCACGGCCACACCGCGCTCGCGCAGGGCCTGGGCGAAGTGGCGCATCGCACTGAAGATAAAGGCAATCTTCTGCGGATGGTGCGGCACATGGTTGGCCTCATCGGCCACTTCAGCAAGCAAAACCCGATCATGAACCGGGTCCAGCCCATCCAGGACAGACAGATCGAAGCTCAGCTGATCGCCGAGCACCAACCGTAGCGCGGTGATGCTCATCACCAGCCCTCCTCACACCAGCAGGGCAGGACACAACAGCGGCGAGATCTCACCACTGAGACCGCATACCAAGCGGCACACGCAGCGGTTCGCGAACGCCCTCGGCCAAACCGCACATTTCGTCGTAGGGCGATTGCTGCACGAGGTGGAACGGCAGTTCGGGCAATTCCCGCAAGATGTCGCGGGCATGCTCCACCGAACGCAGGTGCCAGACCTTCCCGCGATCATCAGTCAAACTGTGCCGCTGGCCTTGAAGATAGATGTCGAGAAGGTAGATCCCACCCTCGAGTGAAATCAGCTCCAGAGCGTCGACGCGTCCGGCGACGGCATGAGTCGCAAGGTCCTGAAGGTACATGGCGAATCCCCGTGAAAAACCGCTACAGAATATTCGACAAAATAATAATTCTGTAGAGCTTTTTATCAGATACCACAGGGACTTCCGCCTGCCCGCGACGGCAGGGTGCCGGCAATCAGTGTTTGGTGATTTTATCCATGTAGCCCATGGCGAAGGCCGAGACCACGAACGTCAGGTGGATGATCACATACCACATCAGTTTTTCACTCTCGATCTGCTGCACATCCATGAACATACGCAGCAGATGAATCGACGAAATCGCCACGATCGAAGCCGCGACCTTGAGCTTTAGCGAACTGGAATCCATCTTGCCAAGCCAGTCCAACTTCTCCTTGCCCTCGTCCACGTCCAGCTGCGAAACGAAGTTCTCGTAGCCGGAGATCATGACCATCACCAACAGACCGCCGACCAGCGCCATATCGATCAGCGACAGCAACGTCAGCACCAGATCCGCTTCGCTGATCGACAAGATCATCGGGAGGATGTGGAAGACCTCCTGAAAGAACTTGATTGCCAGCGCCAGCAGCGCAAATGCCAGACCGAAGTAGATGGGGGCCAGCAGCCAGCGAGCGGCGTACATGGCATTTTCAAGAATGCGCTCCATGAGGTCTCACAGTGGGAAAGGAAGACGCGCGAGTATACGCAGCCGTACCGAGCGCACCAAGACAAGCCAACGGTGCACATTCCGCATGTGGATAAAAATCCGGCTAGCGCAGGCAAAAAGAAAGAACGAGCCTGTCAGCCAGCACCAGGTGTGTGCGGGGCGGACTTAGGGTCGCGACTCCCAGCCGCGTAGAAAACGCGCCTGATTGGCGTTAACTCGGCGCAATTCGGCTTGCATGTGCAGCTGCCAGATCGAAGGGGCGTCCGACTCGCAGTAGCCTTGGCCAATTAGGTTATCGGCGATTGCGGCAAGCACCGATTCGGCCATTGCAGGCCCGTGGAATGGGCCCTGGACCTTGA
Source organism: Pseudomonas sp. E45-MNA-CIBAN-0222 (assembly GCF_040310405.1). Classification (NCBI taxonomy): domain Bacteria; kingdom Pseudomonadati; phylum Pseudomonadota; class Gammaproteobacteria; order Pseudomonadales; family Pseudomonadaceae; genus Pseudomonas; species Pseudomonas sp. E45-MNA-CIBAN-0222. The sequence continues at coordinate 5,147 of NZ_JBEOPU010000007.1, read as the reverse complement.
TTGCAGTCGGTTGCCCGTCTGCCAGACCAGCCGCGCAGAGCAGCGTCCACAGCCCGTTGCCGCCGGCAAGAGGGCGTATGGCGCATTCGATTCGGGTAACCAGGCCCAGGCACTGGCGATTCAGACAAAGATTGTGCGACATAGTGGCGATCCTCGCGTCGGGCCGACGCGGGAACATCCTTCACGGATGTAGCGCGAGAGCCTGTTTATCCCCTGAAGCTGTGGATAATCCTGTGGATGAAGGGTGGATGCCCTCCTCCACTGCAGACCCGCCGCGCGCGCTATCGTTCCGTTCAAAAACCGTACAGCGGTGACGCCTAGTTATCTTCGTCCGACTTGGCCGCTTGTTGCTCAGTTGAATCCGCAGCCTCGCCCTTGCCTTCCTCTTCCAGCTCGATTTCGGCAATGTCACGCAAGCGCTCAACCACCCTGGCGTTGACGCTTCCCTTGGGGAAATGTCCCTGCTCATCGGCCGCGCCCACATCCTCGCCCACCAAGAGCGACAGCGCCTCATCTACCTGCCTTACGGCATAAACGTGGAAGCGCTGCTGACGAACCGCATCCAGCACGCGCTCGTCGAGCATCAGCGTAGTGACATTGGCGAACGGGATGATCACCCCTTGCTCGCCTGTCAGTCCGCGCGCTTCGCAAAGACGGAAGAAACCCTCGATCTTCTCGTTCACGCCGCCAACCGCCTGCACTTCACCAAACTGGTTGATCGAACCGGTGATGGCGAAACACTGTTTGAGCGGCGTACGCGATAGTCCCGAGATCAGTGCACAGCACTCCCCGAGCGAGGCGCTATCGCCGTCAACATAGCCGTAGGACTGCTCCAGCGCGATGCTTGCCGATATTTCCAGCGGAAACTCCTGTGCATAACGGCTGCCCAGATAACCCGTGAGAATCATCACCCCTTTGGAGTGAATCGGCTGACCGAGATTGACCTCGCGCTCGATATCGACGATCCCCGAGCCGCCCGGATAAACGGTGGCAGAAATGCGCGCCGGCATCCCGAATGCCGAGTCACCAACCTCCAGGACGGTCAGCCCGTTGCATTTGCCGATGGCTGCACCTTCGCTATCGATCAGAATAACGCCGGCCAGAATGTCTTCGAGAATCCGCGCCGAGACACGACCCGTACGCGTGGCCTTGGCCTTGAGTGCACGCTCGATATGGCCGACATCCGTGACTTCGTCCTTGGCCAGCTGGCGAATGAAATCGGCCTCGCTGACCAGCTGGAACAGATCGCCGATACGCGCCGACAAGCGCCCCTGGTGCTCGGCCAGACGCGCACTGTAGGTCGCCAGGCGCGCAACCGCTGCTGCCGTAAGCGGTGCCATGCCCTCTTCCGAGGTGCGGGTCTTCATCAGCTGGGCGAACTGTTCGAGGCTGTCCTCGGCCAGCGGGATGTCCTCGTCGAAGTCCACCAGCACGCGGAACATTTCCTGGAAGTCCGGATCCAGGTCCTGCAGCGTGTAATAGAGCTGGCGCGAGCCGATGATGATCACCTTCACATGCAGGGGAATTACCTGCGGCGTCAGCGTTACGGTGGCCAGACGCCCCAGTTCGGCCAGCGGCGACTCCATCTTCAGTTTGCGCGACTGCAAGGCGCGCTTGAGGGCCTCCCAGACAAAGGGCTCACTGAGCAGTTTCTCCGCCTCCAGCATGAGAAAGCCACCATTGGCGCGGTGCAGGGCACCCGGACGCAATTGCCGATAGCTGGTGTAGAGGGCGCCCTGATCGGTGTTGTATTCGATGCGACCGAACAGATTGTCATAGGTCGGATGTGGCTCGAACACCACCGGCGCACCGCCATCGAGCGGGTGTCCGACCACCAGGCTGGGGCTGTACTGCTCCTCGAGCAACACACGGTTCTGCGCTTCCGGACGGTTCTCGTCCACCAGTTGCTCGACAACTGTCTTCAGCAGATTGACCTGCACCGCCTGCAGATAGGCTTCGATACCGGCATTTTCGGCGTACTTCTCGGACAGCGGCGCCAGCAGCGGCTGCAGCGCCTGACTGATGGTTTCATCGTTGAGCTGGCGCAGCTGGTTGGTCGACTCGCGCTTCCATTGCGGCAGACTCGCCAGCTCTTCGTTCAGGCGCACTTCCAGTGCGGAAATGTCCTCGTGATAACGCTCGCGCTCGGCTTCGGGCAGTTGGGCGAACTCAGTCTCGTCGAGCGCTTTACCCTCCTTCATAGGAGTAAAGGCGATGTTATTGCTGTCGCGGTAAAGGGCAATTTCCTTTTCCAGCGCGAGCTTCTCAATGATATCCAGCGCCTTGTCGTAGCGTTGGTTGAACGCACGATCGATCGCGCTCTTCTTCTGCTGAAAGCTCGGATGCTCGAACACTGCCGGGAACGTCGCCAGCAGGTTGTCGATCAGCTGATTGATATCGGCGATAAAGGTTGCTGCGCCGCCGTTGGGCAACTCCAGCACACGTGGCTCACGAGGTTCGTCGAAATTGTTTACGTAAACCCAGTCCGAAGGCGTCTCCAGTCGCTTGCCTTCAGCTTTCAGATAGCGCCGCACGAAGGAGAAACGCCCTGTCCCCGGCTCCCCCATCACATACACGTTATAGCCGGGGCGCGGCATTGCCACGCCGAACTGCAACGCCTCGACTGCGCGCTCCTGACCGAGCACACCAAGAAACGGCTCAAGTTCGGCGGTGGTGTTGAAGTTGAATTGGCTGGGCTCGAAGGGACGGGTCAGCGCATCGGGTGCCAGGCGCAAGCCGGCAGCGACAGGTTCAGGCATCGGGAATCCTTGCTGGAGTGGCGCATATAGCCACGATTGATGGCGCCATTCTGGCGTTGCCTCGGTCGCGCCGCAAGGCTGGCCAGGACCAGCGCAACTCGAAGGGGCCTCATAACGAAAAGGTCACGCCCTCCAGCCGGCGTCTGCCACTACCAATCAGTAACTGGACACAACTGGATACAGTTAGCCGCACCGGGTCTGCCGGATCATCTTGATGCAGATCAAACGGTCGCTTGACGAAAAGGCGCCTCCTAGCATCAGCCAACACAAAAGGAGCTTCCGTGATGCACCCTTCCCTCACCCTATTGCTTAGCAGCCTACTGTTTACCAGCGCAGCGAACGCTGATGAACTGCGCGAACGAGCCAATGCCATTTTCAAACCTATCCCCGACAAAGTCACCGAAGTCCGCGGCCAGAAAGTCAGCGAAGACCAAGCTGTACTCGGTCACAAACTCTGGTTTGACCCGCGCCTCTCCAGCAGCCACGTCATCAGCTGCAACACTTGCCACAACCTGAGCATCGGCGGCAGCGACAACGTGCCGACCTCCATCGGCCATGGCTGGCAAAAAGGTCCACGCAACTCGCCAACCGTGCTGAACGCGGTATTCAATGCCGCCCAGTTCTGGGACGGTCGCGCCAAGGACCTGCAGGAGCAGGCCAAAGGCCCGGTGCAGGCGAGCGTGGAAATGAACAGCACACCAGAGCGCGTCGTCTCCACGCTCAAGAGCATTCCGGCGTACGCCGCCGAGTTCAAGAAAGCCTTTCCCAAGGACAAGGATCCGGTCAGCTTCGACAACATGGCTTACGCCCTGGAAGCCTTCGAGGTAACGCTGACTACGCCGAACTCACCGTTCGACCGCTTCCTCAAGGGTGAGGACAAGGCGCTTGACGACAAACAGAAGCAAGGCCTTGCGCTGTTCATGGACGCAGGTTGCTCTGCCTGCCACAACGGGGTAAACCTCGGTGGTCAGGGTTACTTCCCCTTCGGTGTGATCAAGAGGCCAGGAGCCGAGGTGCTGCCAGTAGGCGACAAGGGGCGCTTCGCAGTGACCAACACGGCAAGCGACGAATACGTGTTCCGCGCCGCACCGTTGCGCAACGTCGCGCTAACCCCACCCTACTTCCACAGCGGCGAGGTCTGGGAGCTTGAAGAAGCGGTTGCGATCATGGGCGACAGCCAACTGGGTCGTCAGCTCAACAAAGATGAAGTCAGCGCCATCACTGCATTCCTGCACAGCGTAACCGGCGAACAGCCACAAGTGGCCTACCCGATCCTTCCTGCCAGCACAGCGACCACTCCAAAGCCTGAGTGATCGTTCCTGTTACCCGGCGCCAGTCGCCGGGTAACTTCCCCATGACGCTCAGTAAACGCCCGCTCAGTTACTCTTCTGCTCCCTGAGCAAGTCCCGAATCTCGGTCAGCAGCAGCTCTTCCTTGGAAGGCGCAGGCGGTGCGGATGGCGCTTCTGCCTCCTTGCGCTTCAGATGATTGATGGCTTTGATCGCCATGAAGATGGCGAAGGCGATGATCACGAAATCCACCACGGTCTGAATGAATGCACCGTACCGCAGCACCACCGCTGGCGCCTCGCCGACGGCGTCCTTGAGCACTATCGCCAGATCCGAGAAGTCCACCCCGCCGATCAGCAGCCCCAGCGGCGGCATGATCACCCCGTCGACGAACGACGAGACGATCTTGCCGAACGCAGCGCCGATGACGATACCCACGGCCATGTCGACGACATTTCCCCGCACGGCAAACGCCTTGAATTCGTTGATCAGACTCATACGCAGATTTTCCTTTAGTGGATGACCGGGCCGCCCGCCATGCCCCCGCGGACATGGCGGTGAACGCCGTGGTAGAGCATAGCCGGGCTTGCCGGCGCAGGCCACGCCAGAACGCCTTTCATCGACCGGTTATTGCGAATGAGGTTCGCTTGATCGCCGTCAACCGGTTCTCGGAGGAGGGAGACTAAGGTGGACGCCTTCCTGACAAACCGGAGCGGTTTCCATGCACGTCGAACATCACCCACTGATCAAGGATTTCCCTGAGAAACGCGAGCAGTTGCAGAAACTGCGTCAGGAAGATCCGGCCTTCGCCCGAAAGGCGGACGAATACGAAGCGTTGGACAAGCGCATCTGCCGCGTCGAAGACGGTGTCGAAACCCTCGACGACACCGCACTCAATGCGCTCAAGCAGGAGCGCGTGACCATGAAGGACGACATTGCTCGCGATCTCAAGCGCGCTTCCGGTAGCTGCTGCGGTGGTTGCTGCGGCTGATAGCACCACCAGTAAAAAGAAGCCCGCCATGCCAGACTGTGTGAAAACCTAGCAGTCTGAGTGCAAGGTGAAGACAATGCCTCTATCGGTCGATAGGGGCATTGTCGT